>JBDRTP010000083.1:0-12630 GCA_043823965.1 Chloroflexota bacterium | reverse complement strand
AACGTCTCGTACGCCTACCCGACCCGTGACCTGCCTGCCCTGCAGAATGTTTCCTTCGACATCCACGCCGGTCAACGCACGGCCCTGGTCGGCGCAAGCGGGGCAGGGAAGAGCACCCTCGCCAGCCTGCTGATGCGCTTCATCGAGCCGGGCGCGGGCGAGATCTGGGTTGACGGTCAACCTCTGGCTGCCATCCCGCCCGAAGACTGGCGCGCCCAGATCGCCTGGGTGCCGCAGACGCCCTACCTTTTCAACGATACATTAGCTGCCAACCTGCGCCTGGCAAAACCCGATGCAAGCGACGACGAGCTGATGCGCGCCTGCCGGCGCGCCGACCTGTATGAATTCATCCTGCTCCTGCCGGGGGGGTACGGGACACAGATCGGGGAGCGCGGCGCGCGTCTAAGCGGCGGACAGGCCCAACGTCTGGCCCTGGCACGCGCCTTCCTGCGGGACGCGCCCTTCCTCATCCTGGACGAACCCACCTCCAGCCTTGACCCGGCCCAGGAGTCGCGCCTTCACCAGGCCGTCCACGAGCTGATGCGCGGGCGCACCACGCTGGTCATCGCCCACCGCTTGAGCACCGTCTACCAGGCCGATCAGATCGTCGTGCTGGATGCAGGCCGCGTCGCCGAAGCCGGTAAACACGCCGACCTGCTCCAACGCAACGGCCTGTATGCCAAACTGGTCACTGCTCACTGAACACTGATTACTGATCACTGAACACTGATTACTGATTACCGATTACTGATCACTGATTACTGATGCCTACCCTCCGCCGTCTCCTCGCTTTTGTAATCCCATCCTGGCACTGGGTGCTGGCCGCCACCGCACTCGGCGCGCTGACGGTCGGCGCGGGCATCGGGCTGCTCGCCACCTCCGCCTATCTCATCTCCGCTGCCGCGCTGCACCCGTCCATCGCCGAGCTGCAGGTCGCCATCGTCGGTGTGCGCTTCTTCGGCATCTCGCGCGGCGTCTTCCGTTACCTCGAGCGCCTGACCTCCCACAGCACCACCTTCCGCCTGCTGGGGCGCGTCCGCGTCTGGTTCTACCGGGCCATTGAGCCGCTCGCCCCGGCGCGCCTGATCGGCCGTCGCAGCGGCGACCTGCTCTCGCGCGCCATCGCCGACATCGAGACGCTGGAGAACTTCTACGTGCGCGTCCTGGCTCCGCCGCTGGTGGCCGTGATCGTGATCGTGGGAATGTCGTTCTTTATGCGCGCCTTCGACCCGCGGCTGGCGACCGTCCTCCTGGCCTTCCTGCTCCTGATCGGCCTCGGACTGGCGCTCCTGACCCTGGGCCTGGGCCGCGCCCCCGGGCGGACCCTGGTCGAGAGCCGCGCCCGTTTACGCGCCGACCTGGTGGACGGCATCCAAGGCCTGCCCGACCTGCTGGCCTACGCTGGGGTCGAAGCCCATTTGCAGCGCGTGCAAGCCGCCGAAGCGGACCTGCACCGCGCCCAGCGCAAGATGGCACACATCAGCGGTTTACAGAGCGCCTTGAACAGCTTGCTGACCAACCTGGGCGTCTGGCTGGTGCTCGTCCTGGCTATCATGCTGGTCAGCGCCGGGAAGATTGACGGCGTGTACCTGGCTGTCATCGCCCTGGCAGCCATGGCCAGCTTCGAGGCCGTGCAGGGACTGCCGCAAGCTTCTCAATCCCTTGAGAGCATCCTGCAGGCCGCCCGGCGCCTGTTCGAGATTGCGGACGCCGCGCCTGCAGTAGTTGACCCTCCCGCGCCGCTTTCCCTGCCGCACGATCTTGCCATCTCCGTGCGCGGCCTGTGTTTTGCTTACCCTGCCTCTCTCTCTGAAGGGCTTGAGGGCGGACAGGCGGCAAAGACTCACCGCGAAGACGCGAAGAACGCAAAGGTAAAATCGAATCTTCGTGCCCTTCGCGGCTTCGCGGTTCAGACACTCAATGGCGTCAGCTTTGACCTCCCAACCGGCAAACATCTCGCCATCCTCGGGCCGAGCGGAGCGGGAAAGTCTACGCTGGTCAACCTGCTGCTGCGCTTTTGGGATTATGACGAAGGGGAAATTATTCTTGGCAGCCAAGACATCCGCCAATATGGACAGGAGACTGTCCGCCGCTGTTTCAGCGTGCTTTCTCAGAGCACTTATCTCTTCAATGCCAGTTTGCGTGAAAATCTTTTATTGGCATGCCCATCTGCCAGCGACGAGGAGATTACTCGCGCCGTCGAGCAGGCGCAACTACGCGCGTTCGTCGCCTCCCTGCCGCAGGGACTGCTCACCTTGGTCGGCGAGCGCGGCCTGCAGCTCAGCGGCGGCGAGCGCCAGCGTCTCGCTATCGCGCGCTCCTTGCTGAAAGATGCCCCCATCTTCATTTTCGATGAGCCCACTGCCAATCTGGATACCGTCACTGAGCGCCAGATCATCGAGACATTGCATGGCCTCATAAAAGGCCGTACTGTGCTATGGATCACGCACCGTCTCGTCGGGTTGGAGGCGATGGACGAGATTTTGGTTATGGATCAAGGCTGTATCCTCCAGCGCGGCCGGCACGCGGACTTGGTCAAAGCCGAGGGACTGTACCGGCAGATGTGGGAAATCCAGAACCAGGCAATCTGGTAAGATACGCTGCCTATTTCAACCAGCGTATTTCTATCTCCCCTTCCACTTGCTTGAACTCCGCATCTCCCGTTACCAGCACAGCATTGTACTCTTGCGCTAACCTCGCCGCAAAACAATCCCTGTCTCAACTCAAACGCTTGGAGCAGCGCTGGGCTGATCTCCATGCTTTGAATAGCTCATAGCGACTTATGCGGTATCGCCTCTTTTCTTAATAAATAGTAAAGCTACAAAGGAGCTTTTTTTTGCTTTCGATTTGACTTTGTCTATGGCTGCCAGGTAGGAGGGCCGTGCACGTCTCCAGGCAGCGGTCTTTGCCCGCTGCCATGTGCCAGCATGACATACAATAATATATAGAAATTGCCAGATCAATCATGGATGGTTAGGACGCCACCAATCCCACCAGGCTGACCAGTCAATGTATCCGTACTCCCCAAGAGGTTCTGGTTTTGGGGTTAATTCAGAAACGATTTGGCGCAGTCCATCGCCATTAGAACGCATAAACCACAGGCTCGTATTCTCTTTGTCCAGGCGCGCGAAGAGAATGTGCTTTCCATCCACAGACCAGAAGGGCAACTCATCACAGAAACGACCATCATTGGTCAACTGGTGAAGTCGTTTAGAACCAACCTCGATTACCCATATTCGCCGTTGGATACAGACATCACCCTGGTTTTGCACATCAGAGGATTTTCCCGCACCAACAGAAGTGGCACTATAAGCGATGCGCTCACCGTCAGGGGCCCACTCTGGATAGATCGGGGATTGGTAAGCGAGATCAACCAGGAACTGCTCTGAAGGCCTTTTTGGATCAGCAACAACCAGGTTCTGTTCAGTCGTGAAATAAGCAAGTTGGCCATTTAAAGACCAGCCCAAAAATTCATTCGAAGGTATTGTTTTTGATGCTGTGCACTGAGCCTGTCCACCGGGAACGGATATTGTGCATAATGGCAATCCTTCTTTTTCGAAAAAAGTAATTTCCGTATCCCAACGCCAAAATGCAATCCATTGCCCCCCTGGTGATACCTCCCCAAGAAGTGGAACCTCACGCATGTCACTGGTCGTAATTATGGTGACAGTATCTTTCTGCTCCAGGTCTAACTTCTCCAGGGATACCACGTACAACCCGTCCACGACACTCCCCTTATTAAATACCAATGTCTCACCTTGGCTATCCCAAATGAAGTTTTCAACTGAGTAGTCGGATGAGAAAGGGATGGCCGGTCTGGCTGTATTATTGGTTACATCCCAAATAATAAGGCCCTCGCCTCGAGAGAAGTAGATCAGGTAACTGCTTGATGATGACCAGGCAAACCATTCGACCGGCAATTCGCTCACTGGAAAAGCCTGCTTCGCGGTCAAATCCATCACCCAAAGCTGATCTTTTTTGCGGTAAGCGATTTTACTGCCATCAAATGCCCATTGAGGGTTACTGTTGTAACCATCCTGGGTCAATCGCACTGTCTGCGTAGCATCCAGGTCATAGATCCACACATCACCACCTACGACGTACGCCACTTTTCCCAGCATGGGCTCTAATTCATCTGTTTCCAGGGTAATTTGAATATCGAGAACTGGCCGGCAGGCAGCCAGCAATGCCAGACAAGTGATAATGAAAAAGCAAATCGCAGGTACTTTCACCCTCTGCGATAAAAAACCGTTATCGTGGTTTTTTTGCCCCACGATGATTATCTTCGATGCCATGAGTGTAAGCGAGGCCTTATCGCCATCCTGCTACGATCGCATTAACGGGCACGGAGAATGATTGAACTTCTCCGGTTTGCAATTGAACTAAGATGGCTTCGTCACTTGTTTCATGCATCAGTACGATCCACTCTCCATCCGGACTGATACTAGTCATATGAAAGATTGGATCGGAGATCGGGGCCACCTGGTCTGTTGCTCCAGATTCCACAGCCAAACGCCACAGCCCATAAGAAGTTGTGGCTGACGCCTCGTAAATATTTTCAACGAGCATGAAGTACAACCTTTGGCTGTCGGGAGACCATCGCAACCCCCCGAAACCTACGTAGCTGGGCGCGTTAGGGAGCGCGAACACACGCGGCAGCGTCAGCGGCAGGGAGGGAAGGTCGTACAGGTGGATCACACTTTCCAACCGGCCGGAAGGGTCCGGACGCTGGGCGAAGGTTGCCAGCCGGCGGGCGTCCGGGGCCAGCGCGGCAAACAAAATCCCCTGAATCGGAAGTTCTCTGGCAATATCCCCCTGCTCAAGGTCTATCAACAGTACCTTTCCAAACTCAGGGTCCTGTCCTATAGGTAAACCATACAAACCCTGACCGTCCTTCGTCATACCTAATATGTGAAAGTTTTGAGGAAGAGAAAGCATAGGATGCACGGTATCCTCATCAAGACCAAAATATCCGATGAGGGTTTCCTGCGTGCTCTCAGTAGCGTAATAAAGTATCCGGGGATAATCGGCAGCAAAGATCATCCCTCCCTCGAGAATCGGCATATCGAAACGCAACAAAATATCGCTTTTACCTTCCGAAAGACGGATTCTCTGGATGCCCTGTTCACGGAGCAGATGCAAGGTTTCCCCTACCAGGACGGCGTCCTTTATTGGACCCGATTCGGGTAGATCAATGATGTGCTCTGGGGCGTTGCTGCCGATCTGTTCCATCAGGACCTCTCCCTCAAGATAAACAAATATGGGGAAGATAATTGTGGGAATGGGGGTAAGATTGATTCCGGACGGAGTTCCTGTTGGCGTAGACGAGGCTAACTCGGCAGGTGTCTTCTCTTCGGATGCTGTGGACGTGAATAGTATCTCCTCAGAAGGTATTGTCTCCCTTCCAACCTCCTGAGGCATACAGGCGCTAAGCAGAACACACAGGCCAAACCAGAGCAAGAATATATGCTTTACCATCGCAGTCTCCTTGATATATACTCGTTAAGGATAGAATTGATGCGTTTTCGGCCACCGGTAGGCAAAAAAACATCACTTTTAATGCTTAACCAGTATAACCCGCCTTATCGCCAGCGCACCAAGACTATAGGTTCTGGAGGCAGCAACATGGTTTCACTTTTTCCTGTAGGGATATGAACAAGGTCAATTGAACCCTCCACCTCGGGTCTCAATAAAACCCATTCCCCATCGGGAGTGATGCCAACAAGACGCATGGCAGGGTTATCAATTTCCGCTACCTGGGAGAAGGTCTCTAATTCTACATCCAAACGCCATAGCCCATAAGAAGTTGTTGGCTCCTCCCAAGGCTTTCCGGGACGAAGCAGGAAATATACCCATTGGCTGTCAAACGACCATTCCAATCCAACGGGGTGACTGGGTGAATGGGGAAGGGTCAAAATAGCTCCCGTGGGTGGCTCAAACAAAACTTCGAACTGATCCCATTCATATTCGGGCGGCGGCTCAGACAAAAGGTCAAACAAGTTTATTCCATATTGGAGTTCTCCGACGAATGATGGTGTGGGGTGTGTTCGTATTGCCGTCGTTGCGAGGTAGCGACTGTTGGGCGATAGGGCCGCACCAAGACCAATTCCAATTGATATTACTGTTACTTCCCCATTAGGCAGATTTACCAAACATATATTAGGAAATTCAGGGTCTCCTGACACGGGCACAAGATAGAGTACTTCGCCATCCGTGGATAGGCCCAGAGGAGCGAAAAAGCCAAAGCCAGGTTCGGAGAACACTTCGCTCGTCGTTTGTCTGCCTAGATGGTAGATTTCCACCCTTTCATCCACAGAATAAATGAGCATTTCATGGTTGGCAGCCGCTGAAAGAAGCCCTCTGGAAATGGCCTCTGGAAATTGTGCAACAAGGTCGATGCTCTTATCAGCCACCGAGACCTTTTGTAGTCCTCGCTCGCGCAGTATAAATATGGTTTCTTCAATCTTGAGAGCGTCTCTCACTTCACCCATATCCGGTAAAGTCAAAAGCGCTTCTGGCTTTTGCCCAAGTTGCTGGCGAATGAGTTCATCCTCGTGGATATAATAAACCTCGGGTTGCTCTTGTACGCCAATGTTTGGTGTTTCTGGCATTGCGCCACAACCATTCAATGTAACAATCGAAACAACAGCAGCCATCCACATGAAAGACTTGAACATTTCACACCTTCCTGAGCCTTGCAAAAAGTGGTTATTGCCATTTTTCCTATGGACAAACACTATTGTACTTGCGCGGTACGTAATCCGAGATGCCTGTCCAAGGCCGATAAGTATACGCAACCCGATCACGTTCATTGTGAGTGGTGGACTCGTAGCCGAGCATACCCTTACCGTCGCTGGAAAAACTCGAAAACAGGATTACGTGTCTCGGTATTGGGTAACATCTGTTCATAATGTCTCCTCTCAACAGTTGAGATCGACTGATTACGGTAGATATAGTCTCCAATGAGCAAGTCCCGTACTGTTCGGGAAGACCCCACACCCGACTGACAAAGCCTGAGCAGTCCACTCCTTTTGAACATGGTTCCGCCCCATGTGTGTCAATATCACCTGCCTGATTGTTGTTCGCCATAAAATTGTTCCAAGCGCTTACGGCGTCAAACCCTCCCCAATCGTAGGAGACACTGTAATAATTACCTGCACTTCCCAAGTATCGTGGCTTGCCTCTACCCGAACAGCTACCGTTGATGTTGGTGTTGTTGAGGTACCTATAGTTACTGGTGTAACCTGATGCAGTGCTCATCATTGTGTCACGGGAGCGGCATGTTGTCAGGGCATTGCCGAGCGGTTCGGTGTTATCCTTTGCGTCCTCGGCAGGTGGAACTGGGAGGATGGGTTTCAATTCGGGGCTGAACCGCAGTCGCTGTACCTCGGCGTGGTCAGGTTTGGTAATAAGCGCATAGACCGCGCCATCAGGACCTATGGCGAGCCCGTGAGCAACATTCACATATTGTTCAGCAAGAGGAACTCGGGCCTTTCCTAGCAATTCGCCAAATGGATTGTAGTGCCAGACAGTTTGATCTACTCGAAGTGCTCCTTCGATAGTAACCAATTCATCTACAATGACAAAGAAACTCCCATCAGGATGTGTGCCAAGAACACGAAGGCCTACCAACTCGTTGGTCACGTTTACCTCGATGCGGATATCGCCAGCAGTTATAAAACCATGTGAGGTTCCCCCGGATTGCCAATCAACCAGTTGAGCCGTATATATTTTTCCACCATCCACGTATCCTTCGAGTGGCTCCAGGTCTACTTTGCCATCGGCAGTCAAAAATTGGGTTAGCTTATCAGACTCGCGTACGATTAGCACTTGGTTATCTTCCCCCAGAGCAATACCACTCAACCCATCTTCCAGATGTAATCCCTTTGGCAGTTCATAGATGCCCAGATTCTTTCCATCTAGCGCCATGTGTACAATCTTGGGAGGTTGAGAAGCCTCGCCTAATACCCAAATTTCCCTGGAGGTCACTTCTATATCACTAGCGCCAACTACTAAATCTTCCATGCTAATCTTGTCAAGCAATACGCCTTTCAAATCGTAATGCAACAGGCGATTGCCAGCAGTGTCAGCGATCCAGAAACTCCCATCTGGTGCAACAGTGATTGCGGCAGGTCCCCACCTATACATATCGGGGCCATCTTCTGCGTAATGAATACCATCATCACCTACAGGGATCGAGAATAGGATTTCGTGGCCCTCGTCGCCGTCTTGTGCCAAAAATGATGGGCCAACGTGGGAAAGGCTCAAGGATGGAAGACCCAGAAGTAATGCTAACACAATCAAGGGGAAATACAATTTTTTGTTCATTTTGAACTCCTTTGTCTAAAGTCCAATATTAGGGGCAGACATTGTTATACTTGCGAGGGTTGTAGCCGGAGAACCTGGTCCACATGCTGTAAATATACACTACTCGGTCATAGGAGTTGTACGTTGTGGATTCATAACCCCACATTCCGTCTGACCCAAAACTGTTAAAGAGCACTACGTGATCGAGACACTTGTTATAGATATCCCCACGCAACATATCATTTTTCGAAGGCAGTTGTGTAGAGATGTTTTCGAGAGTGCAAGTTCCATGTTTGTCGGTTAATTGCCAGGTTCTGCTCACGAAACCTGAGCAGTCCACACCTCTGGAACAATTCTCGGATGTGGTATTGATGTCTCCTGCTTTAAATGTATTGGGAGACATGTAACCGTTGAAGCCACTGACTGTATCGAAACCGTTCCAATCATAAGACACACTGGAATATGTGCCCGCACCGCCCAGGTACCGTGGCTTTTGCCGCCCGGAACAAACCCCATCTGTATTCGTCGAGCTAAGGTATTTTGAATTGTTTCGGTAACCAGAGGCTGTGTTTATGATTGTGTCACGAGATACGCAGGCCTCGACCCCAAAGCTCTCACGATTTTCTGTGAGATTGCTCGGCGCGGGGGGTTCGTAGAGGATTGAGTCAAGACTCTGTGTGAAAACTAACCGCAAAACTTCTACCCGATCAGGACGAGTGGCAAGCGCATATACTGCGCCATCAGGTCCTATGGCGAGCCCCTGCTGGACGTACATGTATTGCCCTGCAACCGGCACACGAGCCACTCCCAGGTATTTGCCCGAGGCATCATAGTGGCGAATGGTTTGATCAACTTGCAATCCGGTGTCTGGATTCAGGGCTAATTCTTCCATGGTTACAAAGAAATCATCTTGGGGACCAAAGCCCAAGATCTGCATGCCACCCAAATCATACTCCGCTTCTACTTCGATGTGCAGTTGACCTGCAAAAATAGTCCCACGCCTGGGAGTAGTCGAATTCAAACCGGATGCATGGGCCGCAAAGAGATTCCCTTTGTGAATATATCCATTTGTGGTCGCCGTTTCAACCGGCTTGCCATCCGCATCCGTGAATTGGGTAACGTAAGCACCACCCTCTCGTTCCACGAGCAATTCCCCCCGATCTCCCAGAGCAATCCCCGTAAGACCATCCTCCAGATGTAAACCGGATGGCAGATCATACTTTGCCAATACAGCTCCATCCTCTGCAAGACGCATCACCTTGGGTGGCATCGATGCTTGATCGAGTACCCATATACCGGATTTTGCCACCTCAACATCGGTTGCTCCGACGACAAGGCCTTTCAAATCGATTTTACCAAGCAGATAGCCCGCCGGGCTGTAATGAAGAAGACGAGCTCCAACGGTGTCTACGATCCAAAAACTTCCGTCTGGCGCCACTTTGACGGCCGCGGGTCCCCAGGCGAGCATCTCGGGGATGCCAACCCCTTCGTATTGTACGCCATCCTCGCCGATTGGAATAGTGAAGATCACCTCGTATAACCTCTCATCCTGAGCGTGGACTGAACCTACAGAAATCAGCGGCCTTCCTGAAAGAATAATTAACACCAGAGAAACCAATAACAGCGTTGAAGGGAAGAGAATTTTCAGCCTGGACATTTGGGCCTCCCGAGATTGAATAAATCGCCAACATTCGTGTGGCGATTTTCATTTTACCACCCCTATATTTCAAGCATTTATCAGCGGTGTAACAATTGGTAACAACCGTGTAACAGCCCTCAAGATGCAAGCGGCAGGCGAAGGGTGAAAACCGTGCCCTGCCCTGACCGGCTGCGCACCGCAATGTCCCCTCCGTGGCGCGCCATGATCGCCCGCACCAGCGCCAAACCCAACCCGCTGCCCGGACATCCCCGCACGTTTTTCCCCCGATAGAACTCCTCGAAAATATAGGGCAGGTCTTCTGGCGGGATGCCCGGCCCGTTATCCGTGACCTCCACGACGAGCCACGGGCTTACTTCGAATGCCCGCACTTCAATCTCAGAGGATGGCGGGGTGAACTTAAGGGCGTTGTCCACCAGGTTGAAGCAGGCCAGCCACAAGAGACCGCGATCCCCTGGCACGGGCGGCAATTTCCAGGGGGATTGAAGCAACGTCAGGTGCAGGCAGCGTTCCGGGAGCCCGGGATGATCTTGAACCGCTTCTACGACCTCTTGGAGCAGTTCACCGATATCAACCGGTTCTCGTTCGAAGGCCTGCTCTTCGATCTGGGCAAGTTTGCGCAGATCGGTGATCAAACGCCCGATCCGCTCTGCCTGGTCGTTCATGTCTCTCAAAACCTTACCGGTTTGCTCAATGGGAACACCCTCCGCTAAGTAAGCCAGCTCGGCCTGGAGCGCCGTCAATGGGTTTTTTAACTCGTGATCCAACTGCCGTAGGAAGCGGCGCCGCTCTCCTTTTGCTTCTTCCCTCACGTTTTCTACAGCCATTCGGAGGCGAGTATTTGCTCTGCGTCGGAATGACCAGAACCCAAGTGCGCTGGCAGTGAGAAGGCCACCAGCAATGAGGATCAGCGTTCCCAGGTCGGCGCGAATCTGGAAACGCAGGACAGGGTTGGTTACCCCTGGAGATTGCAGGAAAATGGCAAGGATCAAGCCAACTGCCAGAGGGGAGAGTATCAAGGCGATCACGGAACCACGGCGTAATTTCATCTCGCCTCTTCGTCAGCGCTCTCCACAGGAACCATAAAGCGATAGCCAATCCCAGTCATTGTTTCAATGTAGGTGGTCTGTTGGTCGTCGTCGATGGCGTGGCGCAGCTCGGCGATGCGTACATCTATCGCCCGGGAGGCTACCGGTTGAGCCCAGCCCCAGACTGCGTCCATCAATTGGTCCCGGCTGAATACCTGATCGGGATGAAGCATCAGGTATTCAAGGAGTGCCAGAGCTTTCGGCGTTAGGTCGATCACCTGCCTACTTTTCTTGAGGCGCCGGGCTTTCCGGTCGAGCACCAGTTCGCCCGAGCGGAGCTTCCCGGCCATACTGAGCGGCTTTCCCGGTTTTCCACTTCCCTTGCGCCGGAGAACAGCCCGGATGCGGGCGATCAATTCCTGGGGTTCGAAGGGCTTGCACAAATAGTCGTCGGCTCCTTCTTCCAGGCTCAGAACTTTATCGGTCGTGGTGCTCACACGCGTGAGCACGATCACCGGCGTCCAATCACCCGCTGCCCGCAACTGGCGGCACACCTGGCGGCCATCCATGCCTGGCATTAGGACGTCCAAAACAATCAAGTCGGGGTGCAGTTCGTGAACCTTACGCAGGGCAGTCTGCCCATCACAGGCCACGGTTACAGAATAACCAGCGCGCTCCAAAATGGGTGCCAGGTAGTCGGTAATCCCTCTCTCGTCGTCCGCTAACAAGATATGAGTACCCTCCATGAAACCCTATCCTCCAACATGTGCTGGAAAAGTAAATGGGGGAGTTAACCCCAAAAGTTGCACCGATTTTTTCGGTTTTATTGTGAAGTCTGACCGCCTTGAGGGAACGTCTTCTGGTAATCATTGTATCGTACTTTTACATCGGAACCTGTCCAGTGATTACGCGTGATACAATCAGTCTACTTGTGCGGAGGGTACGGCTCTGCTGGAGAGCAACCGGAGCGCCGCACAAGTGCCGACGGATGGGCAGGGACTGCTCACCTTCGTTGGCGAGCGCGGCTTGCAATTGAGCGGCGGCGAGCGCCAGCGTCTGGCCATTGCTCGTGCCCTGTTGCGGCAGGTCTCACCTGTGCCTGCCTGTCCTGGCGGTCAGGCCAGGGCGGCACTGGCGCAGGCAGACCTGCCCTACAACCCCATCTTCATCTTCGACGAACCCACCGCCAATCTGGATACTGTCACTGAGCGCCAGATCATCGCGACATTACATGGCCTCATGAAAGGCCATACTGTGCTATGGATCACCCACCGTCTCGTCGGGCTGGAGGCGATGGACGCGATTTTGGTCATGGATCAAGGCCGTATCCTCCAACGCGGAACGCACACGGAGCTGGTCAAGCGCGAGGGGTTGTACCGGCAGATGTGGAAAATCCAGAACCAGGCAATCTGGTATAGTCTCTGAAAGAGAAACCGATGAAAATATGTTTCGGGTATAATTAAATCGCAGAAGGGGGCTGCATCCAATCCCATACCGGAGATGTGTCTATGGATCGTCCAAAGCACGCTTTTTTTCAGGGTAAGATCGTCCCCTATTCAGAGGCCAAGATCGGTGTGGCGACCCACGCGCTCAACTATGGCACAGCCGTTTTTGGCGGGCTGCGCGGCTACTGGAACG
>JBDRTP010000082.1:0-4238 GCA_043823965.1 Chloroflexota bacterium | reverse complement strand
TTTCCTAACGTGTTACTGCAGGCTCGAAGAAGAAGAATACTCCATTGATCGGAACGATCAGACGCCCATCATCCAGGCGCATATATTCCTGGAAGCCAGGAAGGGCGCAATTGGTCTTGAAAACCTGCAGTTCCTGATCTTCGATGCCCAGGGTTTGCGGTGTGGCCTGCCAGGCGCTTGACAGGTATTCAGCCGCATTGACTGTCTCTTGCTGGAAGTTCACATTATTACAAGTCTGGCCGTCGAAGGTGATTTCGGTGTCGTTCATGTCGAGAGGTTTGAAAAGAAGGGCTTTTGCATCCTGTTCACCCCAGGCGGAACCCTTACCGATGACATAACCGGAAACAGTCCACAAGACGCGCATGCTGATTCCACTATCAGGAGTGACTACATAAACACCGCGGGGGGCTGAATCATTAGGATAATCATTAGGGTAAGATTCAATTTTGTTTGGATTGGGTTCGGAAGCCTTCCCGCCTGTCAAAGAACCACAACCAGCCAATACAGCAATCAATACGAAACATGCCAAAAGTGAAAAGGTTTTTTTGGTCATCGTAAACCTCCTTTGAAAGTGAACGATTTGATATTGCGGATCAGGATATCAATTTCCACATCTTTTGGACGTATATCATCAAATAAATGTTCCCGAAAGAGCGTCGTTTTCATACACTGACATCTGATTTAGCGCCCTGAGACATTTTCAGGGGCGCTTTTTGATTTGGACCATTTGATTTTTTCTCCCAAAATCTGTTCTTATTCGTGCCAATTAGCGGTTTCCTGCTCTAAAATCAAAAAAGCCAAAGTCCAGCGTGATCGTTTCAAATCTGGTAAAGAGTGGATAAATGGGCTGTAGGGCAGTTTGCGAGCCGCACTACAGCCGAGAAAAACGAGAGAGACGAATTATATGCGATTGAAGCTGCTCTTGCCAGAAGTAAAACCGACCAACTTTGTGATTCCGACAAAGTGGCCAACGGCAAAGGATAGCGCTCAAAATACAACCCGGCGTGCAACGATGGCAGCGGCCCCCTCATCAAGGGCTTCGGCGGCGACGGCAGCGAGGACGAGTTCCGGGTGAATAACGATGGCTCCATCTGGTCCGAGGCCAACACCGAAATTGCCGTCAGCCCCCTGAAGATGGTTGCCGTCACTGGGAGCAACGTCACGCTGAGGGTATACCCGGGCTATATGGAGGTGCAGCCCAATGTCACCGGGAACACATATGTCTATGTGCCCGTGGACCTGCCCAGCGTCCTCCTCGGCACAGCCACAAAGTTGAAGAGCGTCCGGGTGTGCTACAATGTCGACCAGGCAGCCAGCCACATTACGGCGACCACTGTGGAGTACATGGGCGACTCGACCTCCACATATATGATCAGCGATGACACTGACCGCCAAGCCACATCCTGGACATGCTATATACTCACGGCCGTAACTCCGATTGAAATCGGGGGCTCCCTGTTTGTCCGTTTTGTACTCTACTTTAACGGCACAGGCAGCGCCCACGAGATTCGAATCGGCCGGATAACCCTGACGCTGACCGAGCAATAGGAGGTGGGCGATGAGGAAGCGAAAAGTCTTTTCACAGGTCATCGTAGCGGTCATCGTAGCCTTGGCCGCCCTCCTCCTGCTGGCCGGTGTGGCTTTGGCCTTTGACGGTTATGACATCTCCTGGTACGTCATCGGCGGCGGGGGCGGGCACAGCGAGGCTGGGCCTTACGCCCTGGATGGCACCATCGGCCAGGCGGTGGCAGGCCCGGTCAGCAACGCGCCATACGACCTTTGCTCCGGCTACTGGTGCGGCGGGGCGGCAGAGAACAACATCTACCTGCCGCTGATCATGCGCTGACGTACGGTTCTACCTCCCCAGACACCCCCCGAAGAAGCCCCTTCGGGGGGTGTCGCTTTTACGAGACCCAGGGCTTTCTTAAAGTCGCGCTTTCTCTGATTGTGTCATTGCGAGACCGGCGCTCTTCGCGAAGCACCCTGTGGGTTGCCGGTCGAAGCAATCTCCAAGCCATTTGGAGGGGATTGCTTCCCTGGCCTAGCCCGCCAGGGCAGGCGGCAAAAACCGCCTCGCAACGACACGTCTGTTTGCCTGCACTTGCCTGCCCCCTGGCCTGACGCCAGGACAGGCTGGCGGGCTAGGCCAGGGCGCAGGTACAAGTGGTTGCGGCTGGAAGCCGCGTTATGACGGATTGCATCAACTTTGGGCGGTGGAATGCGCGCGGAGTTCGTCAACCCGCTGGCGGAGCCACAGGTTGATGAGCGTTTGCGTGCTCACCCGGCGTTGGTGGGCCACCCAGCGCAAATCATCCAGCAACTCTGGCTCGATGCCCACATACGTGCGCCGCGCCGACGGGTCGAAGGTCATTTCGACTTCGCAGGTCTGGTCGTCGTAATCGGCCAGGCTGTGGGTATCCCAGAAATCTGCCATTTCTTCCAGGGTACGCGCCTGGGAAATACTGCTACGCTTTTCTTCGGCCATAGGATTTTCGCTCCTTCGAGTCCATATCACGAGCGCTGATGATTAATGCCTGGTTTCGCTGCTTGAGCACGTAGAACACAATCAGGTAACGGCCTGCTTCAGTCTGTCCGTAGGCGGCGTACAAGTCTTCGTTTTCACGGGTACCTTTTTCCACAAAGCGTACGTGTGGTCTGCCAAACAGCACTTCTTCGACTTCTTCCGCCAAAACGCCGTGCTTTTGAAGAAGCTTCTCCTCGATGTCTGGCATCCAGATCACGCGCTTGACTCGCATTGCTGCCTCTTTCCAAAGACCTTTGTGTTTGCCTGAATCTATTATAGCGTGTTTCGGTTGTTCGCGCAGAAGCGCAGAATGTCGTCATGTGGCGCTGGACATCCACAAGCATTACTCGGTGGTCGGCGGAGTGAAATGGGACGGGGAGGAGGTTATGACGCTCAGCCGGGTGGTGCACGCCGACCTGGAGGCCTGGCTGGCCGACGACAACGGTGGGCTGGGCAAACCTGACAGGCGATGCACTGAGCTTGTCGAAGTGTCTCCGCGGGCGTGCTCGGGGCGAGACACCACGTCCACGCCAGCGCGCTGGATGAGCAGGGCGGCTGGTGAGACCTGTCAGGTTTTTCGTGGAAACGGCTTATTTCTCGAGAAGTTCATCCACCCCCAGCGCAAAGGCTATCGCCTGCGTCGCTCGGCTCATTTTCTCTGTTGACAGGGTCGCGATCAGACGGCCAATCTTACGCTTGGGAACGGTTTGAATGTGGTCAAAATTAACCGCACAATCTTGAGGCATTCCGTCATCCAACCCTAAAACCACCTCCGAAGGAATCCCCCGGATGGTGGAGGTGATAGGCGCTACCGTGATTTCGTTGAGATAGGGGATGACCGAGTCGCGTGTCAGTGCCAACACCGGACGGCGTTTGTCGGGCGGCTCGAATTCATACCAGCGCACTTCACCACACTTCATATTGTCCCCCAAGCCTGCTCGTTTTCCCAAACGTCGAATTCACCGGCATTGACAGGTTGCTGCTGGTATCCAGAAATCTGTTTGCGTTCCATTTCGGCAATAGCCTGGTTTCGCAAGGCAAGCTCCAGCGACTGCCGGATGAAGGCTGAGCGCGCCATACCCAAGAATTGGGTCGCCTGATCTACCCGCGTCAGCAGTTCTTCGTCAATAGTCATTTGAATGGTTTTCATCATTATGCTCCACGTCAGAATGTGGATTATTTTCAACATTCTAATGTATATGACTGAGATTGTCAATGGAAAAACTAAGGCCACGCAAACCTGACAGGTCTCCGCGAGCGCGCTCGGGGCGAGACACCACGTCCACGCCAGCGCGCTGAATGAGCAAGGCGGCTGGTGAGACCTGTCAGGTTTTTTGGGCACGCTCGGGGTGAGACACCACGTCCACGCCAGCGCGCCAGGAGAGCAGAACGTCCCGCAGGCTGAATCGAGCCAATTTGACCGTCTCCCCAAAACCTGCGGGACGGTTCTACCTCCCCAGACACACCCCGAAGAGCCCCCTCGGGGTGTGTCGCTTTTACGTGCCAGCCCGTTCATCTCCCTATGCCGCCAGTCTGTCGAACGAGGGCCGGCCCAGACCCGACAGGTCTCATCATGGCGCGAGTCTGTCAGAGCGACTGCGGGGACATGGACGCGGGTCGGGAAGGTGTCGCGGAGACCTGTCAGGTCTTGGCGGATGTTTGGGGCGGTTGAGCGTGCGTTGCGCGAAATCTGCAGTTGAAACCGTCCCGCAGG
>JBDRTP010000081.1:0-2173 GCA_043823965.1 Chloroflexota bacterium | reverse complement strand
TCGCGCGGCTTTCGCACCCTGGCCGGGAGGACTGCCACCCCGTAGTGCTGGGCCATCTCCAGGTAGGTTGGGTTCAGGTCGGGCTCATAGCGGCAGGTACGTTTCACACCCTGCTTCAGATTGTCCGGGACAATGATCTGTGTTACGCCCCCGAAAAACGCCTGGGCGCGTACATGCCCGCCGATCCAATGCGGCATTTCTTGGCTGGGCTGCGCTTCGGCGTAGGTGTAACTGCTGGCGCCCATTGTCGCCACGAAGATCTGCACTTGGCGTACTTCCCCCGTTTCCGGGTCCGTGACGGGAACAGTATCCCCGGCATAATCCACAAACAGTTTTTCGCCCACCTTATGGTTCTGCCTCATCGGCGGATCGAGTTTCAAAGTGTAGTGTCGGTACAGATCACAGTACTGGCTGTACCCATACCCATCTGGATGGTCTTCCCGGTACTCCGTCCACAGTAAGCGCAGGGTTACATTCCGCTTCTTCAGTTCCCTATGAACTTTCTCCCAATCGGGCAAGACCCGCACGAGTTGCTCGTCTGCATATTTCTCCGGGAACAACAGCCTGTACAGGCTGTCCTCATCCAGCCCCTCAGGCAGCGGCCATTTCAGCCCCGCTGCTTCGGCGCGTTTCAAGTATTCACTGGCTGTGCTATGGGAGATCTGGCAACTGCGCCCGATGGCTCGGTTCGATAAACCGCATGCCCATTTCAACCGCAGTGCTTCGCTGATCTTTCGCAAGGATAACCTTTCGTGTGACATTGCTACCTCCTGAATTTTTTTCAGGTGTAGATTGCCACATTTTGTCAGGATTATCCAGCGTTACTTCACCCCAATTTGATTCCGCTCCATGCCGTCCACCGATTCCACTCATCCCTAAAAAGTGGACGGCATGCGCCGGAATCAGTGGACGACATACTCCGGATTCGGTGGACGGCTTGCTCCGGAATCACTGGTCGCCTTCGACCGGATTACGCAATCCGAGTTGAACTAGGCCGTTATATCTTGTAATTGCCACAAACACGGAAAGAAAATGACTTTGTCA
Organism: Chloroflexota bacterium; assembly: GCA_043823965.1. Classification (GTDB taxonomy): domain Bacteria; phylum Chloroflexota; class Anaerolineae; order Anaerolineales; family Villigracilaceae; genus CG2-30-58-95. Next base: position 1,129 of record JBDRTP010000081.1, on the reverse strand, counting down.
CATATGAGGCGTAATCCTAGAAACCCTCGGACTAATGCTCGAAATGACTTACTCCTCTACGTATCATTATAACTTCCCCACCAGAAAAGTCAAGCAACTATGCCCGATAATTCCCTTCCTGCCTCCACACATCGAGCATCAGCTCGTAGCGTTCCAGGCGCATGCCCGTGTAAACACAATTGCTGGTCGAGAAAATGTAGCCTCCGCCCGGCATCCCGTGCCGCAGGGCGTAGCGCGCCGATGCGATCACATCCTCGTCCGTGCCCACGCTTCGAAGTCGTCTATCTCGACGCGGTTCGGCGGCAGAACGACGCTCTTGACGACGAACGGGACGCGGTGGATGGATGTAATCGCTCATCGAGTTTCAGACACAGTAACGACCGCCGCCTGCCCCGCGGACGCCTCCTCTACTGCCCACGGTGGATTACCGTCGTAGTACAATACATCCGGGTCAATGTCTGCGCCGTTAGGCCAGGTCAGCGTCTCAGAATCGGGGTCAACTACGAGATCAGGATAGCGGTCGTTTTTGATAATCATACCAATGTTAGCGCTGCTTAAGGAGTTTGTCGTAATCGGCATGGCTGCCAATCCAAAACCAGGTAACAGTGTCGCCTTCCAACCAACCCAAGGCGCGATGTTTCTTGCCAACCCTGATCGAGTAGATTGGATCTTGCGGGTCAATTCGTTTGAAATGCAAACTGGGATGATGCGGGGTGCTCTGCCACAATTTGTAGGCCTTGTCTGCACTCCGCTTAATATCTTTTGGCAAGTTGTCGTAGAACTTCCAAAACCGCGCTTCCGCGTGCGACTTCATCGGACTCGTCGTTCTTCGGGCGTCAATTCCATTGGCTTGGTTCGACCCGCGCGATATTCTGCGGCGGCTTCACGGGCAATTATCCTCAGCTCGTCGCGAGATGCTGCAAACTGTTGATCCCACTGCTCTTCGTCGGCGCGAATCTCGTCCTCGGTTTCACCGAAAATATCAGCCGCCAGCATTCGCTCCAAAGGATGGGACTGGACGAAGCGTGCAAAATCATAGACGCTGATCAAGCGTTCGGCTGGTAAATTCATTACCAAATCAATTACTTGCTGACGGGTAATCGTTTTTGTTTGCATAGTTTGAATTTTC
>JBDRTP010000080.1:0-16243 GCA_043823965.1 Chloroflexota bacterium | reverse complement strand
CATGAAACAAGATTTCTCGTGGCAGCGTTCGGCGCGTGCCTACGCTGATTTATACTCCCAGTTGATGCAGTAAAGTAAATCGCTGATACTCTCTCCAAGCTTCAACGCCAAGTGCTTGTTGACATCCAAAACGTTTTGGATTATACTTCTTTTGTATTCAAATCGTTTTGGATAAGCATGCCAGTCACAATCCGCGATGTTGCCAAGCATCTAAATCTTTCAATCACCACCGTCTCGCGCGCCTTAGATGGATATGACGATGTGGCGGAACAGACGCGCGCGCGCGTGATCCAAGCCGCGCACGAATTGGGCTATGCCCCAAGCCGGGCCGCGCGCCAATTGCGCCGTCAGCGGACGGATGCGCTCGGTTATATTCTACCCGTCACCACGCCTCGATTTGCTGACCCCTTCTTTTCGGAATTCATCGCCGGTTTGGGTGATGAAACCGCTTCGCATGGTTTCGATTTGCTCGTCTCCACCGCGCCACCCGGCGAAGCCGCCGAGCAGGCGATCTACCGGCGCTGGGTGATGAGCCGGCAGGTGGACGGCATGATACTCAGCCGAATGAGATTGGAAGATTGGCGGGTCAGATTCCTGCATAAATCAAATTTCCCTTTCATCGTTTTAGGACATTGCCAGATGCCGATAAACTTTCCATTGATAGAAGTAGATGGTCGCTCTGGCTTCAAGACACTGGTCGCTCATATGGTGGCGCGCGGTCACGCGCGCATTGCATATATTGGCGCCTCCCCTGAACTCACCCTGCAAGCCGATCGCTTCACCGGATATCGAGAGGGTCTGGAGGCGGCTGGTATTCCTTATGAGGCTGCGCTGGTCGCCGAGGGCAATCTGACGCGGGATGGCGGCTATCGTGCCGCCCAGCAACTGCTGGATTTACCCAACCCACCCACGGCCATTGTGGCTGTCAATGATCTGGCTGCCATTGGGGCGATGAGTGCCGCGCGCGAGCGCGGGCTGGAGGTCGGGCGTGATCTCGCCATTGCCGGTTTCGATGGCATTGAAGATTCCAAGCATACGCAGCCGCCGCTAACAACGTTGAATCAACCGGTTTATGAGATCGCCAGGCGGCTCGTTAGTATGTTGCTTAAATTGATCAAAGATGAACCTTTGACAGAGCAACAGATTGTTCTTGAGCCAGAACTCATCGTGCGTGCCTCGACCGGTGGATAAAAATTTTCCTCTTTCCCAAATCGTTTTGGGCATGTATGCTCCAGTTCAAAAGGAGGTGCAACGGATCTCAAAATATCCTTTCTTTGTAAGTACCTCGACAATGTTAGATTAGCTCAATCGTTCTAAACTTTGTGGTATCGGTTATCCTCCATCCCAATCTTTGTGAAAGGATGGTGATACCGATGAATGACGAAACGACGAGAGATATTTGTGATCCCAACCGATGGGGACTTCCGGCGGAAGCGATTGCCGATTTGGGGAACCGTTTGCAGAATTTCTGGGAACGGTTTCGCGGCAACTTCAAGACCAGGACCCATAATGTGGCTGGGCACGCCTGGACGTATCTGCGAGGGCTTTTGTTGATGAAAACGAAGCGCAACTTTGCCAATATTGACCGGCGTGTCATCGATCCTGAAGGGGATGGGCAGAACTTGCAGCAGTTCATGTCGGATTCGCCGTGGGCAGCACAGCCGCCGATCCAGCAGGTGCAGCAAGAGATTGCGAGTACGCCGGGATTGGCGCAGGGCGGGGTATTGCTGTTGGATGAAAGTCCAGATGAAAAAGCCGGTTGGGACGAATTCCAGGCCCAAAAGTACCGCGCCTGGGAACACCACCTGGAACTGACCATCCTGGCAACTTGGTTCATCGCCCAAACCAAGTACGATTGGGCTCGCACCCACGCCCGAGACCCACAACTGGCTCAACAAATGGAACTGGATGTTCTGCCAGCCCTGTCCGTCGCCAATGTGCGCGAGTTGTTGCAGGCTGTGATGCCTTTGCCACAGTTCTCGCAAGATCAAGCCACTCGTTTGGTCGTCAAACATCTGGTCAAACGTTCTCGTTCTACTCGTAGCCGCCTGAGTGCTCAACGCAGCCAGCGCGGTCAAATCTAATCTAACATTGTCGAGGTAGTTACGGTATGTGCCTCGTTGCCGAACATCTGGTCAAGCTTGGGCATAGACGGATTGCGTGTATTGTGCCAAACCTTGATCTTATGTTTGCTCATTACCGCCTGGAGGGTCTGTGCGCAGGGCTGGCGCAGCACGGGATCGAATTGAGGCAGGAATATATTCGCGCCGGCAACCTGACCCAGTGGGACGGGTATGAACAGGCAGTATCGTTGTTAAGTTTGCCTGAGCCTCCCACAGCAATCGCTGCAGGAAATGACCTGATGGCACTCGGCGCGATGAGCGCGGCGCAAGACCGCGGATTGACAGTCGGCACGCAGGTTTCCGTGACCGGCTTCGATAACACCCCTATGGCCTCCCATTCACATCCACCTTTAACTACCATCCACCAGCCCATCTACCAGATCGGTGGGAAAGTGTGCGAAATGCTGATCCACCAAATCCGCGGCGAGCCTTTGGATGAGCCGCATATTTTGTTGCAGCCCGAATTGATCATTCGCCAGTCCAGCGGGCAGTTAGTAGCATCTTGATGCGGGCTTTTTTCTGTGTTTTTACGAGAAACCTGAGGTAATGAAATAAGGAGGTGTTGCCAAAGAAAAACTGCCCAATTTCCCCCATATAGTTTCGAACCCTATTCGTCTGTTTCGGAGGATTAAGTAAAATGAAGAAAAAGCTCACCCTTACGATAGCATTGCTCATCATTGCCAGCATGGTGTTGGCAGCCTGCCAGCCGCAGGTCGTCAAAGAGACCGTTATCGTCACCCAGGAAGTGAAAGTGCCGGTCGAGGTGGAGGTCACCAAAGAGGTGGTCGTCAAACCGACCTCTGTGATCGAATTCTGGACCACCGATAACGAGGAAGCCCGCGTCAATCTGTATGAAGAAGTGGCGGCGCGCTACATGGCCGAGCATCCCGAAGTTGATATCCGCATCGTTCCCATCGACGAGGCCACCATCAGCCAGCGGGTTGCCACAGCCCGGGCGGCCAACCGCCTTCCCGATATCATCCGCATGGGCGTCGAGCGTGTGGCCACCTTTGCCGCGGATGGCATTTTAGATGAGGCTGCGGTCACGGCGACGATTGATGCCATTGGCAAAGATGACTTCCGCGCCAGCCCGTTGACCATGGTCACAAACCCTGCCACCGGTAAATATGCCGCTGTCCCGTTCGATGGCTGGGTGCAGGCCATCTGGTATCGAGAAGATGTATTTTCTCAGCTTGGCTTGAAACCCCCGCTCAGTTGGGACGACATCAACGCGGCTTGCGATGCACTGCCCGGCAAAGGCAACCTGCTTTACGCCATCACACTGCCGGATGACCCCGGCCAGAACTACCCGCATCAGGTTTTTGAACAGGTCGCCCTGTCCAACAATGCCTGGCCGTTCGACGCCCAGGGCAACGTGACCATGAACTCGCCGGAGATGATCGAAGCCCTGACCTTCTACACCAAGCTGGCTCGCTGTGCTGCTCCTGGCCCTCAGTACTGGCGCGGCGCCCGCGAAATGTACCAGCTCGATCAGGCCGGGATGCTGTGGTACAGCACCTACATCATGGATGACCTGGTTGAAGGTTCTGGCATGGAAGGCGGCGGTAAAGTACAGATTGCCGTGGCTGACCTGGCCAAGAAGACCGGCTTTGCTTCAACGATGAAAGGCGCCCACGGGGCAGCCACCTACGGCCAACTGGTCACCCTGGGCATCATGCAGGGCGCTGACCCGGTCGCTCAGGATGTGGTCAAGTTCTTCATGACCGGCAAGAATTACCAGGATGTGCTGGCGCTGGCTCCTTTCGGGAAAGTGCCTGTGCTCAAGAGCGCGGTGGACGGCTGGAAAGGCCTCAGCCCGTTCTTCGCTAATTACTCTGACGAGACTATGGGCCAAATCGCCAACGGTTTCGACAACATGCAGCGTTGGCTGTTCCGCCCCGACTACGATGCTGCCCACCGGGCGGTGATCGGCGACATCGAAGGCCGTTTGCTCATCCCGCAAGTGTTGAGCGCCATCATTCTGGAAGGCACCATGACGCCAGAAACCGGCGCGGAGTTCCTGCAGCAGCAAGTGACCCAATTGCTGGCCGACCGCCAGAAGTAAATCGTTTCCAGGAGAGGTGAGCCATGCTCACCTCTCCTCTCCTGTCTTTTATCAGGGAGAGACGCGATGCCCCTTGCCTCCATTGGCGTATCTCGGTTCCATTCTCTGCGGGCTAAAGAAGCGCGATTAGCCTGGCTCTTGGTGCTGCCCACAGCGTTGATCGTGTTTGGACTGATTGTCTTTCCCGCCATCTTCAGCATTTGGATCAGTTTTCACGATGTGGGTCTGAACAACCTGAACAACGTGTTCCAGGCTCCGTTCATCGGCCTGACAAACTATATCAAAGTATTTCAGGATTTCGCTTTCAAATATCAAGGGCCGACCAATCTGGGCGCGGCGGTCACAAGCATCGTTTATTCCGTGGTTGGGACGGTACTCACCCTGGCAGTCGGACTGGCCGCGGCCTTATTGCTCAACCGCCCATTCAGAGCGCGTGGATTGGCGCGCGCCGTTTTCCTCTTTCCGTATGTTGCCCCCATCGTAAGCGTCGCTTTTGTGTGGCGTTGGATTCTCGACCCGCGGCCTTCCGGCGTGGTCAATGATATTTTGATGCGCCTGGGAGTTATTGATCTGCCGATGGGGTATCTCTCCACGCGCGGTCTGGCATTATTCTTGGTTATTTTATTGGAAGCCTGGCGTTATTTCCCCTTCGCCATGTTGATGATCCTGGCGCGCCTGCAGGCCATAGACAACACGCTGTATGAAGCCGCGGATGTGGACGGCGCCAATGTATGGCAGAAATTCCGGTTTATCACCCTGCCTGAGTTACGTTATGTGCTGGGGGCCATTTTCCTCTTGCGCCTGATGTGGACTTTTAACAAATTCGACGATATTTTCCTGCTCACGGGAGGCGGCTTTGGCACCAAAGTGCTGCCGGTGCTGACTTATGAATTCAGCTTCCGGATGTACAACTTCGGCCGCGGCGCGGCGACGGCTATGATCCTGTTGGTGATCCTGTTAGTCTTTATGATTCTCTACATCCGTTTTGTGATGCGCAATGTCGAGGAATAGAGGTGACCTGTGATAGATAATAAGCGCCTTTCTTTGATTGGGCATCTGGCTCGTCACCTGACCTGGGGGCGGATCGCGTTTTACCTGGCGATGACCTTTTTCCTGACCGGGATCCTTTTCCCTTTCTATTGGATGGTGAGTTCATCCTTCAAAACCCAGGCTGAGATCGGCGGGCGGCATCCGGTCTATGTACCCAGTGCACTGAACCTGGAGGCGTACAAAGAGCTGTTCGACCCGGCGCATCCAAGCTTCCAGAATTTCGGGGCGAATATCGTGAACAGTCTGAAGGTTTCCCTCCCGACCGCGTTGGTCGCCGTGGTGCTCTCCGTGCTAGGATCGTACGCCATCGCTCGGCTGCGATTCCGGGGTAAGGAAGTGCTGTTGAACAGCATCTTGATGGTTTACCTTCTGCCTGGTGTGCTGCTGATCATCCCGCTCTTTTCAATGATGGCCAATCTTGGCGACCGTATCGGGTTCAATGTGCAGGATAACCTGGGCGTTTTGATCGTCACTTACCTGGCGCAAACGCTGCCGGTTGCGCTTTACATGCTCACAAATTATTTTCGCACCATCCCGGATGAAATCGAACAGGCTGCCTTGATCGACGGCTGCAATCGTCTGGAGGTGATCTGGCGCATCACACTGCCGCTTGCCGTTCCCGCCCTGATCTCGGTGTTTATCTACACATTTATGATCGCTTGGAACGAATTCCTATATGCGCTGGTCTTTCTTAATAGCCGCGAGTTGTTCACCATGCCGATCAAAGTGAACACCATTTTCAGCGACCCAAGCCCGCGCCCGCATGTAGTAATGGCGGCTTCGACCATCATGACCATCCCAGTGGTGATCCTCTTTCTGGCTCTGGAGCGATTCCTGGAGGAAGGCCTGACTGCCGGGGCCGTCAAGGGCTAGTCCGCCTGCCTGGAAGAGGCACAGACACGTGCCCATCGGTTTTCTAGCCGCACGATTGAAAGGCACGGACGGCGTATCCTTGGAAGTGGGCAAGTGGGCCCGGGTGCTGCGCGGTCTCGGCCATGATGCCTTCTTCTGCGCTGGCGAACTGGGCGGTTATGCCAGCAGCGGGAGGCTGATCCCTGAACTTCATTTCAAGCATCCTACCATCCAGGCCGTCAATCAGCGCGCCTTCGTCGAGAAGAACCCCGCAGACCGCGAGAACCTGCTGCGTACGATTGAATCCCTGGCTGTCGAATTGGAACGGCCGCTGGGCGAGTTCATCCAGGTAAGCCACCTCGACCTGCTCTTCATCGAGAATGCCCTGGCCATCCCGATGAACCTGCCGCTGGGCCTTGCCCTGACGAATTTGATCCAGCGGTTGAAGATCCCGGCCATCGGTCACTACCACGATTTTTACTGGGAGCGTGCCCGCTACCAGGATAACGCCATCTTCGACCTGCTGGATGCATACTTTCCCCCCAACCTGCCTACCCTTCGTCACGCCACGATCAACTCAATCGCTCAAGCGCGTCTGAAAGCGCGGCGCGGGCTGGATTCGATCGTCATCCCCAATGTGTACGATTTCGCTACGCCACCGCCAGCCATGGATGACTTCAATGCCGACTTCCGCCAGTCTGCCAGCATCAGCGCGAGCGATCTGCTCATCTTTCAACCGACGCGCGTCATCCAACGCCAGGGCATCGAACTGGCAATCGAACTGACGCATCGCCTGCATCGGCCCAATGCCTGTCTGCTCATCGCCCACAGCGCGGACGACGAGGGGCTGGCATACTTCAACTGGTTGAAGCGCGAGGTGCAGGCAATGGGTGTTGACCTGCGCTTCCTCGCCGATATTACTGCCGAGGAACGTCGCCTCTCAGAGGGACGAAAAACTTATGCATTGTGGGATATCTACCCCCACGCCGACCTGGTCACCTATCCTAGCCTGTACGAGGGATTCGGCAATGCGCTGCTGGAAGCTGTCTACTTCAAGCGGCTGGTTGTCGTCAACCGCTATCCCGTTTATAATGCCGACATTTGCCCGCTGGGCTTTGAGTTCATCGAACTGGATGGCTACGTCAGCCAGCAGGTCGTAGATCAGACCCTGGCCTTGCTGGCTAATCCTTCGGCCATGTGTGCCATCGCCGAAAAGAATTACGCTATTGCGCAGGAGCATTTCTCCCTGCAAGTGCTGGAGCAAAAACTCGTTGAAATCTTGTCTGGTATGTAACCCATTATGAAAGATGCTGAAGGCCGCATCAGCGCCCACCTTTCATTCCTGTACGGCCAGCAACAGGCTGAGTCGTTATGGGGTCAAATCAAGGCGATCATCGCTGATTTCAAAGCCAGGCACCCTGATATGGATCATACCGAAGGGACGTGTACCGCCTTCGATCAACGCGATGCCATTCTGATCACCTATGGCGATCAGGTAAGGACCACTGGCCAGACTCCTCTCCAATCGCTGGGTGGTTTCCTGAACGAGTACATGCGGGATGTAATCAGCGGGGTGCACATCCTCCCTTTCTTCCCTTATTCATCCGATGACGGTTTTTCGGTGGTTGACTACCTGCGCGTCAACCCCGACCTGGGCACGTGGGAGGACATCGCTGCCATCGGTGAGAACTTCCGCCTGATGTTCGACGCCGTGATCAACCACATCTCGCGGCGCAGCGCGTGGTTTCAAGCCTTCTTGCGTGGCGAAAAACCCTACGCTGATTATTTCATCACGGTTGACCCCGCCGCAGACCTCTCGCAAGTCGTCCGCCCGCGCGCCCTGCCGCTGCTGACGCCTGTGAACACTGCTATGGGAATTCAGCGCGTCTGGACGACCTTCAGCACTGACCAGATTGACTTGAATTTCGCCAACCCTAAGGTTCTGCTGGATGTTATTGATTCCTTGCTGTGTTATGTGGCGCATGGCGCGCAGGTGATCCGACTGGACGCGATAGCCTATCTCTGGAAGGAAATCGGCACAACTTGCATTCACCTGCCGCAAACACATCACGTCGTCAAGCTGTTCCGGGCGCTATTGGATGTGGTCGCTCCTGGCGTGTTATTGATCACCGAGACCAACGTGCCGCATCAGGAGAATGTCAGCTACTTCGGGGATCTCCTGCCGGATGGCCTGAGCACGGATGAGGCTCAAATGGTGTACCAGTTCCCGCTGGCGCCGCTAACCCTGCACACATTTTTAACCGGCGATGCCACCCGCCTGACGAATTGGGTTGCAGGATTATCCACCCCTGCACCCGGCAGCGCCTTTTTTAACTTCACCGCCTCTCACGATGGGATCGGCGTACGACCTGCAGAGGGGTTGCTAAGCCCCGAGGAAATACAAGCCTTGACCGCACAGGCTCTGGCTCACGGCGGGCACGTTTCCTACAAATCGAACCCGGATGGCAGCCAGAGCGCCTACGAACTCAACAATACCTGGTTCGATGCCTTGAACGATCCATCTGCGCCTGACCCAGAAATGGATGTGCCGCGCTTCCTGGCCTCTCAGGCAATCATGTTGGCCCTGGCCGGCGTGCCGGGCGTTTATGTGCATAGTCTGTTCGGTTCTCGAAATTGTCCTTCTTGCGTAGCCGAGACGGGGCGGGCACGCTCGATCAACCGCCGGAAGTTCCATCTTCATGAACTTTTATCCGAGCTGCACATGGAAGGCAGTCACACAGCCAGGGTGTTTTCAGGCTATCGGCATTTGTTGCAGGTGCGCCGAATGCATCCGGCTTTCCACCCGGCTGCCGATCAACGCGCGATCAGTCTCTCACCTGCTGTGTTCTCTCTTCTGCGTACATCTTCTACTCAGTCGGGATGTGTCCTTTGTTTGACCAACGTCACTGCCCAGCCGCAGCAATTTGAGATAGACCTTACCCGGCATGGATTACCTTTAAGCCCTTCCTGGAAGGAATTATTGAGCAGCAAGGATGGATTTGCCACTGGTGGGAGAATACTAAGTTGTTCGCTGGATCCCTATCAAACGCGATGGTTGATGCCCGCGGCAGCCTGATATAAGGAACAGGGCCTTTAGATTTTCTCTGCGGTCTCCGCGCTCTACCCCTTCGGGGCACACGTCCGCATACTCAGCGTTGAAATAGTCTTTTTTCAGGAGTGTCTTCAATCTGTAAATAATGGTGTATTATTAGACATAGCGCGGCTTCCAGCCGCAACCAAATGGCTGTGTCATTGCGAGAAGCGGTCTTTCCTGCACCGAACGCAGGACGGTGTGCGACGAAGCAATCTCCTCGCAGGCCATGAGATTGCTTCGCAAAAACCGCTACTAAGAAACAAGTGTCACTGCGAGGAACGAAGCAGTCTCCTCGTAACTGGGGATTGCTTCGTCGCAAAGCATGCCCTGAACGAAGCGAATGGGAACGCTCCTCGCAACGACAGAGGCTATGTTTCTTTCGCATTGAACAGCGGCGATTTTCCGCTGCCGAAGGCCTACTCAGTGGCTTTACTCGCAATGACAGTGCATTCAGAATCTTCGCGGTTGCGACCGAGTAGGTGCTGTGCATAGTTTTTCAAGAGTAATCTTATAAATTTGTGAACTTGCCGGGTAGGCCTTCGGCATGTGCCGAAATGCTCGCCGAAGGCCTACTCGGCAAATTACCAGAGTTTGGTTCACCAATCTACCGAGCAGGCCTTCGGCGCAGTACACAGTAATTATCAAGTAGTTGTTTTAGTTCCTCCAGCGTTTCATCGGGCTGGGTGAATTGTATGGCGTACATGCCGACTGCGCGTGCCCCTTCGACGTTCACGGCGAAGTCATCCACAAAGATGGCTTCGGCGGGCGCGACGCCCAGCTTTTCCAGCGCAATCTGGTAAATGCGGGCATCCGGCTTGACAATGCCAATCTCGGCCGAGATGACCATCTGGTCGAAGGCGTCGGCGATGTTCTGGCTGACGAGGTAAGCGCGCATGTCCGGCCAGGCATTGCTGATCAGTCCGGTGCGATACTTCGGGCGCAGCGAGCGGATGAAGGCAATCAGGCCGAGGTCCAGGATGTCGCCCGCGAAGAACTCATGCCGCACGGCATCGGCTTCGGAGAGCGGCAGGCCCAGGCGTTGGACGACAGCCGCCCAGTGATCCTCCGTGCTGATCGCGCCGAGGCTGGCGCGGGCGCTGGACTCGTTCTCGAAGACGGCTTTGGCCAGTTCGTCATAGCTCATGCCGAGACGTTCGGCCAGTTTCGTACGCGGTTCACGATCCCCGGTGCGGACGATGACGCCGCCCAAGTCGAAATACACGGCGCGGAAAGTGCCCGGCATGGGTAAAGTGCCCCGCAGGGGTATGCTCATTTCGTCTTGGTCCCGGTAGCGGGTTTCTTCGTAGCCGTAGCCGTTGTCTCGGCTTTCGCTGCGACGGGTTTAGCCTCAGCCTCGGCTGGCTTCTTCTCAGCCGCGGCTTGCTCCTTCTCGGCCTGAACAGCCTGTTCTTGCATTTCCTTGAGCGCCTCCCGCCAGACGGGATAGGCCTTCTCCAACCGGTCGCGCGACATACTGTTGGCGCGGCGGCACCTCGGACAGTGGGCATCATAGTGATGCAAACCCTCATCTTCCATCTGCTCGAGAGCGGCAAGGATGGTATCGCGGCTCAGCGCGAACATGGTCTGGCAGTAAGAGCAACGCAGGTTCATTGGAGTCTCTCCTTTATGTAAAAAGCGATGGATAACGGACGACGGACGACGGATGACTGTCAATCGTCCGTCCTCGTTTGTCATTCTTCAGTGATTGTACACTGATTCTATGACGGGGAGAATTCCCTTAGAGAGTGTTTTGAAAACCCAAAATCAACCGGAGATGAACGGAGATAAACGTCAATTGGCTCTGACCGAGTAGGTGCTGCGCATAAACGGCGCAAAACGGGCTAGAAGAGGCCAAGAATCTTTGTTCATCGCTGTTTATCTCCGGTGAATCCGAATTTCAAAACACTCTCTTAGACCATCGGTTTGCGGAAAATTGTGCGCTGCTTGACATGGCGATAACCGACGCTTTGATAGAGGCGCAGCGCGCCGCTCAGGTTCTGTGCGTCCACGCCGTGGGCGGTTTCGGTCATGCCCATCTCCTTGAACATCTTCATGCTTTGCACGATCAGCGAACGCGCCAGTCCGCGCTTGCGCCACGGGCGGCGGACACAGATGCCCTCGGTGTAACCGCGCTTGCGTTTGTACTCTTCGTTCTCGGCCGCATTGACGAAGTTCAGCACCATGCCGGCCACCTGATCGCCTTCCCAGGCCACTTTCCAGAGCTCGGGCTTGAAGGTCGGGCTTTTCATCCAGCCTTCGAATTCTTCCCGCGTCTGCTGGCGGTAGCTCCAATGGTCGCGAAAGGCTTCGTTCATGGCGTCGAAGATCTGCCAGATGTGCGCCTCTTCGACCGGGCGTACTTCCAGCCCTTCGGGCATGGGCGTCTCCGGAAAAGGCTCGCTCAGGTCGCGCCGCATGTCGAGTTCGTAGCGCACCGGTTGGTAAGCCTGGCTCTCCAGGAGCGCCAGGGCGCCTTTCTCGGTATCCGCCGCGAAGGATTGGAAGAAACACTCCCCGTCCTGCGGCTGGCCGGCCGCGATCTGGCGCAGACGGCGTTCGGCATGTCGCAACATGGCGGTACCGATCCCTTTCCGCCGCCATTGGGGCAGCAAAAAGCCAAAGAGATTGTAAAGGCGGGTTTTATCTTCCAATTGTTCCCAGAAAACGCGGTTGTACGCGATCAACTGGCCGTTCACTTCGGCGAAGAGCATATCCCGGTAGGGGTCGCAATTGAGCAGGTGCTGGTAATTGTTCTTGACTTCTTCAAGCGTTTCGGAGCGCTTGATGCCGTCCTCATCCTTGCTGCCATTTATTACAGCCAGCATGTGCGGATAATCCACCTCGCCCCGAAATCCGCGCAAGGTCAGGCCGGGGATGGCCGGGGCATCGGGCAGGAGGAGGCTCTCTTGTTTCGATTGTGCAGTCATGTCATTCTCCATTTTTTTAATCGGTTTCTTGAACGTGTACCGAGTAGGTGCTACGCACAGTTTGTGAATGGCCCGGAATCCAGCCGATTCGTACAATTTTTGTGCAGCCGGGTTGTCATGTTCGGCGCAGACGATGGCCTGCTTCATGCCCCAGGCTTTCAGCCGCCGCAAGCCTTCGACCACGACGGCCTTGCCCAGCCCCTTGCGCTGGAAATCGGGATGTGTCCCGACCGGCTCGAACAGGCCGAGCTTGGTGACCAGGTCCGGCCAGTGATTGTCATGGCTACCTCCGGGATGAACACGGCGGCGAGAGGAAAAACAAAGCGGCCACGGGATTCGCCCTTGGCCGCGTCATGAATGACAATGGAAGAGGCCACAGGCGGGAGTGCTCCGTGGCCGAGACAAGCTATGCGTGTAACTTATCCGCCAACAGGCGCACTCCGCGCATGCACAAAGATACCGCTGGCGGCATCGGTGCGAATGCTGTAAAATAGACTTTTGACCATGAAGTGCGCCTCCTTTCCTTAGTATCTTACGAGTCAAATTCTTGCACAAAAAGCAAGAAGTTCAACGCAAAGGCGCGAAGGCGCAAAGGGTTACTGTTTTTCTTTGCGACTTTGCGTCTTGGCGTTTCAAACCTGTTTGGTTCCGGCTCGTCCAGGTTAGGATGGGCCAAGTTTATCATGGGGGAAAATGCCGGTCAAGGGCCGTCCCTACATATTATTTCATCGCGTAAGCCCAATGCTGTTTAGTTAAGAGGGTCGGGCTCCCAAAGTGCCACGAAGTGGTATGCCCGACGGCGTGCCCGTGCGCAGCACCTACTCGGCAGGGTGCTTCGCGAGGAGCCGTCTCTGCGACCTTATCTAATTTGACAATGTCACATTTCCGCTGAGTAGGCCTTCGGCAAGGATCAAAACCTTTTACCACGAAGTCCACAAAGGGTCACAAAGGAGAGCAAAAAGCTAAAAGCCGGGTTTCCTTCGTGTTACTTTGTGCCCTTCGTGGTTAGGAAATTGGTGTCCGACCTTAATGTGACATTGTCAAACTAAACAGTATTGCGCATAAGCCCTGTCATGCGGTCCAACGGTCAGGAAAACAATTGTCCGATCTTCCAAGCCTTCGCAAAAGCAAAACTCGCTTTCCGGTATGCGACGGCATTCTTCACAGATCACAAAAACGATTCGGAAGTTGCGATCCACACGTGCACTACCCGGCGTTTTATCCTTTGACGCACGGACGCGTAACGATGTAAAAACTCGACTGGAATAAGAGTACCCAATCCACCCATGAACTTTCTCATCACAGGCGCGGGGCGAAAACCGCTTGCCCGCAAGATGGATTTGTTGTATAGTATGCAGGGTGAACAAAATGCGCCATTGACCATCCTCCCTCCCGCGTAGACTCTCGCCCACCCAAACGGCCCCCGTCCGCGTCCGTGAGTCCGCCTGCCCCGCTGTTCTTCCCTGCACCGAACGCAGGACGGTGTGGCGGGGTGATAAAGCCGTTTACCCCGCCGATTTCGAGTGGACATGTTGTTAAGCACGCACCAAATCGGGGTAAAATTCAAGTGGCACAAGAATCACGATGAACAAAAAAGCAAACAAATTACCACCTGTTGAGACGCGTTACTACTTTGTGGACGAAGGCGGTGACGGCACGCTCTTTGCCAGCAAAGGCAAAGTAATTGTCGGCGCCCCAGGTTGTTCACGTTTTTTTATGTTGGGTTTGCTCGATGTAGCCGATCCTGTGGCGTTGGAAAATGCCTTCAAAGAACTACGCATGCGACTTGTGAACGATCCATATTTCAATGGCGTGCCATCTATGTGCGCGGACGGCAGAAAAACCGCGCTGGCTTTCCATGCCAAAGACGATTTACCAGAAGTCCGCAAAGAAGTCTTTGCGCTTTTACGTGAAATGGATGGATTACGCTTCTTTGCCGTTGTGACCGACAAAATGAGCGTGCTGGAATACGTCCGCCAGCAAAATGAACGCAACCCTGCATACCGCTATCAGCCCAACGAACTTTATGACTATCTTGTGCGCCGTTTATTCAAAGACCGTTTACATCAAGATGGCGGTTATGAAATTATGTTTTCCAAACGCGGACATGCGGACCGCACATCCGCGTTGAAGCGAGCGCTCGAGGCGGCCCGTCAGCGTTTTACAAAACAATGGGGCATCTCCAGTAGTGCGCTCATGCAAGTTGCCGCAGGAATCCCGCTCGCGCACGCAGGCTTACAAGCAGTGGATTATTTCACGTGGGCATTGCAACGCTTGTACGAGATGAATGAAGACCGCTATGTGACCTATCTCTGGCCGTCATTCCATCTGGTTCAGGACATTGACGACAAACGTACAGCAGGCTATGGCGTGTATTACACACAAAAAAAGCCGCTGAACGCGGCGGTATTGGCTTGGAGAAAATAAAAAGCCAGGGATATAGGATTGTGCAGACCGTAGTCCTACAATCACACGGCATGGAGCCGAATTTTGTCCGCTGGCAAAAATATTATACCACTTTTAGACAAGTCCCTTTCATGGGATTTCAGCAAACTTAGGCGGCAGGAGCCATCCCCGCGCCATTCATCCTTCATCCCTTCGACTTCGCTCAGGACAAGCCTTCCGCCTTCATCCTTTTCATCTTCCCCCGCGCCATTGACCATCCTCCCTCGGCGCGGCGGCGTCAAAGGTGGCGAAGCCCGCCTTTGGATGGCGGATTATCATGGCGCCTCGTGGGAGGGCTATGCGCTTAAGGGAACAGGCTGATCGTGTTATATCCAGGGCCGCATCGGCAAGACCGCGCTTGCCATTCGCGCCGCGTATCTGGCGCCAGAAAAACTTTTCGAGCGCAAGATGTTTATCACCGCCAAAGTGCGCGAACTGACTCCCGAAGGCGCGGACATTTCCATCACCGAGCAGGAATTTCCAAAGGACTTCCAAAGTCTTGTGCTATAATCAAGCCAGAAGATTGAGGAGCAAACCCCTATGGTAACCTTGACTGAAATTATCCCTTTGGAAACAGACACATATGGAGTGATCCGTGTCAGCAGCACGCGCGTGACTCTGGATACGATTGTCACCGCGTTCAAGGATGGCGCGACGGCGGAAGAGATTGCACAACAATATCCATCCGTTCCGTTAGTGGATGTGTATTATGTCATTGGATACTACCTGCGAAGGCGGGATGAAGTGGAATCCTATCTAGGTCAACGCAAAAAAGAAGCGGATGAATTACAAAAACAAATGGAGGCACGCTTTAATCCGATTGGGATACGAGAGCGGTTAATCGCGCGTCAAAAAAGCGGGAAACTGTAACATGCTCCTTTTGGCGGCAGATGAAAATTTCAACAACGACATTTTGCGCGGATTGCTAAGGCGCGATCCCACACTGGATATTGTCCGCATTCAGGATGTGGGATTAACACATGCGCCTGACGCAGTCATTTTAGAATGGGCGGCACAGGAAAATAGGGTTTTACTCACACACGACTTAAATACGATCACAAAATTTGCGTATGAACGCATCGTGGCAGGAAAGCGAATGCCAGGGGTCATTGAAGTAAATCGTTCTGTGCCTATCAGTGTCGCTATTGAAGACATTCTCTTGCTGGCAGTAACAAGCAGTAGCGGAGACTGGGAAGGCCAGATCATCTATTTGCCATTGAGGTAAGGTGCATACGCCATGAAAGTCTTCCCTTTGACAGGCTCACCTGTGCCTGCGGCACCCTGGACTGCATAGGGCAGGCTGGTGCAGGCAGGGCAAGCCTCAGTTCCACCTACAACAACCTGACCGAACATCGCAAATTCGCGTGGCGATAAGAGTGTAATTGCAGCGCGAGGTGAACCATGACAGTCGCAGAAATCCTTAACTCGGTCAAATTCGTAGTCAGCCCCGATGGACACCAATCCGCTGTTTTAGTTTTTCCAAGTGCGCGGCGGCGTCGAAGGTGGCGAAGCCCGCCTTTGGATGGCAGATTTTCATGCTGCCTCGTGGGAGGGATATGCGCTCAAGGAAACAGGCTGATCGTGTTATATCCAGGGCCGCATCCTTACCCGCTGGCAGAACGGATCAGCGCAATTCCGCTGGCTGAACTGGTTGACAGGCAAAGCGATTTGTTTGCTGCGATGTAAA
>JBDRTP010000079.1:0-3448 GCA_043823965.1 Chloroflexota bacterium | reverse complement strand
CGGCAGCCGCCTGGCATGGATGTAAAAAAGGCTGTGAAATCCATCCGGCGCGGGAACACGGGCGCGCGGCGGCAGTTCCAGCGCGGCGGTGACGAAATTGCGCGCCGCGTCCATGCCGCCGATCTCAACTGAAATGGGCTGGTCGCATTCGCTTTTGAGCGCCAGTTTCTCCAGCGGCTGCCAACGAATGCTCCGCTGCCAGAGGCGCGGGCGCTCCCAGTCATCCGGCAGGGGGCGGAGCAGGTGGATCGGCTGGTGATGAGGAAACTCTTCATGTCACAGCGATGCCCGCCGAGTGAGACATCGTAGCGGTCGGGGTCGGTGAAGGGCGTCGCGCCCAGCACGTCGAAGGGAATATCCTGCTCCGCAAGATAGCGGCGAAAGGCCAACTCCACGCCACTCCCCCGACGATACGCCGCAGACGGTCAAAGGCCGTGCCGCCCATGCGGTCGTAGGTGTAGGCCAGCGAGCAGCAGGCGTAGGCGATGCCGCCCTCGGTCAGGTCGGGAGTGTAGGGGAGGCGGATTAGGTCGGAGGGGGTGAGCATGGCAGTATTCAGTATTCGGTTTTCAGTGATCAGTTATCAGTGACCAATTTACCAATCTACTCATTCCTGAACTGCAAACAATAATGGTGGAAGGTGTTGCTCACCCAGGCGCTGCCGAGGCCGTAGGGGGCGAGACGCTGGTTATTCTGCGCCCAAATTTTTTCATCTTTCAGGGTAAATACTTTTCCGAGTTCGCGGCCCAGGTCCCAGGCCAGCGGATAGATTTTGCCGCCTTTCTTGACGTTCTTGACGATGATGGTGAGATAAGCCTTCTCGCGCAGCAAGGGCTTCAGCCCTTTGTAAATCGCCACCAGCCGGGCAAGAAATTCCTCGTAGTCGTGGAGGTTGCCCAGATCGTTCGGGTCGTCGGAATAGAAAACATCCAATTCTGGCGTGGAGCGGCGCTTTTTCTGCGTCTGCGCGCCGCGGGCGTGGAGCATATCCCAATAGGGAGGGGAAGTCAAAACATAGTCGAAAGTCGAAAGCCTGCCCTGAGCAAGGTCGAAGGGTCCAAAGTCAAGAGCGTGAGATGCGTCACCCGTGATGACGTTGGACGTTAGACCTTCGACGGATGCCCCCAGCGCGGCACGTTCGTCAGCAATAATTTGCCGGGCGATCTTGGCATATTTTGGATTCAACTCAATGCCGTAGGAATTCCGTCCGGCGCGCAGCGCGGCGACCAGCGTCGAGCCGGTGCCAGCCATCGGGTCCAGCACGCATTCGCCGCGCTTGGTGAAGAATTCGATGAATTCCTGGGCCATCGTCTCCGGGAACTTGGCCGGATGCAGCAGCACGCCCTTCTTGCGCGGCGGCGGGTTGTGGATGAACCAGGATTTCTGGAACTTCAGCCAGGTTTTAGGGTCGAGGTCGTTGAGGCGGTTGAGTTTGGGCATGGTGGTTGGTAGATTGGTATCTTGGTAGATTGGTTGTTATGGCGTTGGCCGAGGGGTCCGCGTGGGCGTCGGCGTGCGCGAGGGCGTGGCGGTCGGTGTCGGGCTGGTATAGGTGACCGCGTAAACGATCAGCTCCGAGAAGCTGACCGTTACCTGGCTGGCGTCTTCGGATTTGACGAAGACGCCCAGCGTACCCTGCCTGAAGAGCGGATCGCGGACGGTGAACTGGTAGCGGTCGTTCAGGAAAAAGCGCATTTCGGAGCCGACGGCCCAAACACCCATTTTGACTTCGGCGGGTGCGCCGGGAGGGGCGTCGCCGCTCGGCAGCCAGTCTTGCAGTGGATAGGGCTGGCCGCTGCGGACGCGTTCCAGGCGAACCTGCCCGCTGCAATTGATCACGTAGCGATAGTAATTGCCATTGGATAAGACCCGCAAGAGCAAGCCGTACTGATCCTTCGCCCGGCACAGGCTGAGACGGGCGGTCATCTCGGCGTAGAAATCCCCCAGCCGCGGCTCCTTGCGCAGGCTGACGACAGCCACACGTGGTTGGTTGACTGCCAGCGTCAGCCTGTTGCTGTCAATTATGGCGCTGGCGGTATTGGATACGGCTGTATCCCAGAACTCTGGCTGATCAAAATTATCTATGAAAAGGACCTCGCCCAGGCCAGGGCGCCCTTCCGGAGTGGAGATGACGACCTGCGTTGGGAAGGGTGTCGGTGTTTCCGTCGGGGGAAACCAGACGACGGCCGGCGTGGCAGTTCCTGCCGAAGGCCTACCGGTGGCAGTCGGAGGCAAAGTCGGGGTCGGCGACTGGGAGATGCCCGAACAAGCGGCCAGGAAGAAGGACAGACATACCCCCAACCAGCCCACGGATGGTTTCATGAATAAAGATTATCCTTCATTGCCGAAGGCCTACTCGGCTTCTGACCGAGTAGGTGCTGTGCATAGCGCTGGATAATATTCGGGATCAAATACTCGCTGAAAGAGCGCTTCACAGCATAGACTGGTCCCCAGCCCCAGTCACGGCGGGCATCCTCGTCATTCAGGTCAGCCGGCCAGCTATCCACGATGCGCTGACGTTTCACATCCGGCTTGAACGAAATTTGCGCCTCTGGGAATGCTTCCACGACCAGGTCGCGGATTTGGGCCGCGCTCAGACTGAAACTGGTCACATTGTAGACACAGCGCCGGAGTTTGCTCTTTGGAGCCTGCGCCAGCTTGACCAGGGCTGTAACGGCATCCGGCATGGCCATAAATGGAATGGCGGCATCTTCACGCACGAAACAGGCATACGCTTCGCCTTTGGCGGCCGCGTGCAGCATCTCCGGGCCGTAATCGCTCGTCCCGCCCGAAGGTAGCGTAAAAGCGCTAATGAGACCCGGAAAGCGTACACAACGGAAGTCGAGCATGACGGGTTGTTCGGCGGCCAATTGCCGGTAATTCTGGCTGAAGTAGGTGCCCAGCAGCTCACAATACAGCTTGTTGCAGCCATACATGGTGATCGGATAATTCCACTCCCACTCGCGCACGCGCGGAAAGTCGGCTTTTGTTTTCAGGTCGGGCATGCCGTAAGCGGCAATCGAACTGGGGAAGATAAAGAGCACCGGCGCCTCGCGCCACTCGGATTGCTCAGCGGCCAATTGGAGCAGCCCCATAGTCCCTTCGACATTGACCTGGTGGGCGGCGGCGGGGGTGAACTCGCCGCGTGTGGAGAGCAGGGCGGCCAGGTGATAGATGGTCGCGATTTCATACTCGCTGACCAACCTGGCAAGCAGGGATTTGTCCAGGATGTCTCCCTGGATGTGGGTCGAGAGGTGGGCGATCTCTTCTGGGGCCGGGCGAATATCAATCGTGACGAGGTTGGTGCTGCCCCCTTCGGCCAGGTTTTTGACCAATGCTTGCCCGACCTCACCGACGACGCCAGTAATAAGAGTGATTTTTTTACGCACGGGTGCCTCCATAAGTTTTCAGAGATGTAATATTGAAAGACAGCCAATCGCATTATGGT
>JBDRTP010000078.1:0-18020 GCA_043823965.1 Chloroflexota bacterium | reverse complement strand
GGGTGGGTGATGGGGAAGGGGTGATTGTCGCGGTTACAGTTGGCGGCGGGAGGGTCGCTGTGGGCGTCGCTTCGGACTTCGGCGCGCAGGCGGCTATAAGGACAGTGATCAGTAAACAGTGAACAGTGTTCAGTAAATGAGAAGGAGATGGCTTGGTGATCATTGTGTGACGGTAGGAATAACGATGGACGTACCTCCCCCATTTTCTGTTTTTGAAAATGGGGGAGGCAGGAGGGGGCAGGAAATCCTACCCGTTCTTCTGCTGGAATTCCTTCATAAACTCGACCAGCGATTCCGCGCCTTCGATGGGCAGGGCATTGTAAAGCGAGGCGCGCAGGCCGCCGACCGAGCGATGACCCTTCAGTCCGATCAGGTCGCGCTTCCTGGCTTCCGAGGCGAACTGGTCTTCCAAGTGCTCCAAAGGCAGGCGGAAGGTGACGTTCATCACCGAGCGGCTGTCGGGTCTGGCATGGCCGCGATAGAAGCCGCCGCTCTCGTCGATGGCTTTGTAGACCAAATTGGCCTTGGCCTGGTTGCGGCGGGAGATTTCGGGCAGGCCGCCAATCTCTTTGAGCCATTTCAGTACCAGGCCGAGGATGTAGATGGAGAAGCAGGGCGGTGTGTTGTACATCGAGCCGTCGCTGGCCAGGGTTTTGTAGTCCAACATCACGGGCAGCTCCGCGGGTGTCCTTTCCAGCAGGTCGTCGCGCAGGATGGTGATGACCACACCGGCCGGGCCGGCGTTCTTCTGTGCGCCGGCGTAGATCATGCCATACTTGGAAACGTCAATCGGGCGGCTGATGAAATCGGACGAAGCGTCGCATACCAACGCGACCCCCGGCGGGGGTACCGGCTCGCTGAAATATTCCACGCCGTGGATGGTCTCGTTGGAGGTGAAGTGCAGGTAAGCAGCCTTGGGGTCGAGGTCGAGTTCGGCCTGGGCTGGCAGGTGGTCGAAGTTGCTGGCCTCGATAGTCGCGGCGAGGCGGGTCGCGCCGAGTTTCCTGGCTTCCTGGAAAGCCTTTTTGCCCCACGAACCGGTCAGGATGTAATCGGCGGAAGCCTGCGCCGGTCGCAGGTTCATCGGCGCCATCGTAAATTGCAGACTGGCGCCCCCCTGCAGGAAAAGCACCTTGTAATTAGACGGGATGTTCATTAATGTCCGCAGGTCAGTTTCGGCTTGCTGGATCACGCCCTCGAATTCTTTCGAGCGGTGACTGATCTCCAGCACGGACATGCCGCTGCCCTGGAAGTCGAGCATTTCCGCCTGGGCTTGTTGTAATACCGGCAGCGGGAGCACGGCCGGGCCGGCGTTGAAATTGTGTACGCGTTTGGTCATTTTCATCTCTTCCTATGGGATAAGGGAGTTCACTAAGAAAATTCGTCCAATTCGTGTAATTCGATGCAGAAAAAGTTATTACCGATAATGTCTATTATAGTTCACGATGTCGGATTCGCACACTAACAATAGACATGGGAAGAGGGTGAAGGAAATCATTTCGCCTGCTTTGCTTGACAGCCGCCGCAAATCCGCTATACTGATATACAGATAATCCGCAAAGGAGACAGAATGAATAGTACCTTTAGTATTCAAGTCGTTCGCAGAGGTGTCATCACACTGCCAAAAGAGTTACGAGAAGCCAACCGCATCCAGGAGGGCGATATGCTTACGCTCATTGATTTGGGTGATGGCGTCTTTGTTCTCAGCCCGCGCCGCTCGCGCGTTGACGAAATCGCTGACCGGCTGGCAACGCAGTGGCAGGGGGCGGGGGAATCACTCGAGTCCATGCTGAAGACCTTACGGGAAGTGCGGGAAGAGTATGACACGCAGGGTTCCTGACATATATCTCGATACAAGCGTCATTTTTGCAGCGGTTCTTTCTCCGTTGGGTGGATCGCGCAAGTTGTTCCAGTTATCGGAGGCAAGAGCCGTGCGAATTGTCCTTGGGCCGCACATCCTGAAAGAAGCCGAAGAGGTAGTGCGGCGGAAAATGCCGTCTTCTTTGCCCGAACTCGCCCGGTTATTATCTATCGGACGAGTGGATGTTCAGGAATCTGCTGGGATGGAACATCTGGATGAGGCTAGACGATTGGTCAGTTACCGGCCAGACGCGCGTGTGCTGGCAGAAGCGATTGCAATCCGGCCAGACTGGTTCATTACGCATGATAAAGAGCATTTCCTGAAAGATGAAAATTTGAAGAAGAACCTGCCGTTCCAAATCGTAACCCCTGGCGATTTTCTCCAGGCTATGAAACGAGCGCTTTCCACAAAGCCAATCTAACGATGAGGAACTCCCATGAAAATCCTGGTCTGTGACAAAACCGAAATGGATGCCATCGAGAAGATGCGCGCCGCCGGTCTGACGGTGGAGGTGCGTGACGAAATCACCCCCGAGGAACTGCCCAACGTGCTGCCCGCCTACGATGGCTGCGTCGTGCGCGGCCGGACCAAGATCCGCCAGCCGTTGATTGACATTTGTCCCAACCTGAAAGTGATCGTGCGCGGCGGTGTCGGATTGGATAACATTGACGCCGACTACGCCCGTTCCAGGGGCATCACCGTCATGAACACACCGCAGGCCAGTTCAGCCTCGGTGGCAGAACTGGCGATCGGCTTCATGTTTGCCCTGGCCCGTTCCATCTACCAAACTACCGCCTCGATGAAAGCCGGAGAGTGGGAAAAGAAGAAATTCGAGGGCGACGAGATCAGCGGCAAAACGCTCGGTCTGATCGGCATCGGCAACATCGGCAAGGAAGTCGCCAAACGCGCCAACGCCCTGGGGATGACTGTCATCGCTTATGACCCGTATATCCAGGAAACCGAGGGCGTAAAGTTGGTCTCGCTGGACGAATTGCTGGCCCAGTCCGATTACATCAGCCTGCATCTGCCAAAGACGAAGGAATCCACCAATATAATTGGCAAGGCCCAGTTCGAGAAGATGAAGACCGGCGTGCGCATCGTCAACTGTGCGCGCGGCGGCATTGTGGATGAGGAGGCGCTCTATGAGGCGCTGGTCAGCGGCAGGGTGGCCGCTGCCGCACTGGACGTTTTTGCCGTAGAGCCGCCCACCGATTACAGGCTGCTCAAGTTGGATAACGTCATCGGCGCGCCGCACATCGGTGCAGCGACGAAGGAGGCCCAAGGGCGCGTCGGGGCCGAGGTGGCGGATAAGCTGATCGAGTTTGCGAAAAGCCATTAACCACAAAGGGCACGAAGGAGCACGAAGGGGAAAAAGAAAATTCGTGTTCTTCGTGTAATTCGATGCGAAATCTATGAAAATCTACGATGATATCGGAATCCAAATCCCCCAGGTTTATCTGCCCAAGAAGGGCATTGACCTGACCCGTTGGGCCGTCATCGCCTGCGACCAGTTCACCTCCCAGCCGGAATACTGGCAGCAGGTGGAGCAGATCGTCGGTGGCAGCCCCTCCACGCTCAATCTCATCTTTCCAGAAGTTTACCTCGAAAAGCCGGGTGAGGCCGGGCGCATTCAGGGCATCCAGACGGCCATGCGCGACTATCTGGAGAAGGGTATCCTCCAGCCGCACGAAGGCCTGATCTACGTCGAGCGGACGGTGGGCGGCAAGACCCGCAAGGGCATCCTGCTGTGTCTCGACCTGGAACGCTACGACTACACCAAAGGTGCCGCCAGCCTGATCCGCGCCACTGAAGGGACGATTGTCGAACGCCTGCCACCCCGCATGAAGATACGCCAGGGCGCGGCGCTGGAGCTGCCGCACATCCTGGTGCTGATTGACGACCCGCAGCGCACGGTCATCGAGCTATTGACGGAGGTCAGGCACAAGCTGGAAAAACTTTACGCTTTCGACCTGATGCTCGAAAGCGGCAACCTGACCGGCTATGCCGTCAGCGAGAAACT
Source organism: Chloroflexota bacterium (assembly GCA_043823965.1). Lineage (GTDB taxonomy): Bacteria > Chloroflexota > Anaerolineae > Anaerolineales > Villigracilaceae > CG2-30-58-95. The sequence continues at coordinate 14,139 of JBDRTP010000078.1, read as the reverse complement.
GGAAGCACAACTCAGCGAGTCCCTGCGCGGGCTGGCGGAGCCGGAAACCTTTGCCGCTAAATACGGCATCGGCAAGGATAAACCTGTCCTGCTCTTCGCCATGGGCGACGGCAACCACTCGCTGGCGACTGCCAAAGCGGTCTGGGAGGAGATGAAGCCCCAGGTTGGTATGCAGCATCCCGCCCGTTATGCTCTGGTCGAAATCGAAAACGTCCACGATGAGGGACTGGCGTTCGAGCCGATCCACCGCGTGTTGTTCGGCTTGAAGCGCGATCTCTTCGCCGCGCTGAAGTCCCATTTTGGCGTGGATTTCACGTATACGCCGGTTGCCAGCGCGGCGGAAATGGTCAAACGGGTGGATCATGCCACTGGACCGAGACAGGCCATCGGTCTGATCGGCGGCGGGAAGGAATTCTCTGTGGTCGAGATTGACCATCCAACCTCCAACCTGTCGGTCGGCACGTTGCAGACCTTCCTTGACCCCTTTCTGAAAGATGACGGCGCGGAGAGGATTGATTATGTACATGGCGCGGAGGTGGTCTGCACGCTGGGCGCGCAGCCGGGCAACGCTGGTTTCTACATCCCCGGCATGGATAAAGACGACCTGTTCAAGACGGTTATTTTGGAGGGTGTACTGCCGCGCAAGACTTTCTCGATGGGCGCGGCGCACGAGAAGCGGTTTTATATGGAAGCGCGGAAAATAATCTAAACACGAAGGGCACAAAGTACCACGACGGAAATACATAAAAAGAGCCGGGTCAACCGGCTCTTAATTTCCTGAGAGCGTTCTCGAAGTCGTCGGGGTAGGGGGCGGTGAAGGAGAAAGGCGTGCCGTTGAATTCGAATTCCAGCGCATAGGCGTGCAATGCGGCGCGCTGTAGGGACAAAATGTCATTTTGTCCAACGGACGGCGCGCCGTAGAGGGTGTCGGCCAGGAGGGGGAAGCCCAGGGCGGCGAGGTGCACCCGGATCTGGTGCGTGCGCCCGGTCGCGGGTTTGGCTTCGAGCAAGGCGTGATCCGCGAAACGCTCCAAAACGCGGAATCTCGTCTCGGATGGTTTCCCTTTGCCGTGATCCACTACCGTGCGATGACTATGCCCCACGTTGATGCGCAACGGATGCCTGGCGGTGTGCTCGTCCCATTTTGGCGCGCCGCAGACTAGGGCGTGATAGGTTTTGGTCACTTCGCGGGACTCGAAGAGCAGGCTCAGGGTACGGTGCGCCTCCGCGGTGCGCGCAAAGACGATGGCGCCGCTGGTGATTTTATCCAGCCGGTGGACGATCCAGACGCGCCCGAATTCGGCCTCCAGCAAGTCGCGCAGGCAAAGTGCGTCGTGATCCCAACCTTCGGGCAGCGTGGACAGGCCGGCGGGTTTGTCCACGACCAGCAGGGAGGGATCGGCATGGAGCAGGAGTAATTGGACAGTGAGCGGCATCTCAACGCCGGTACAGTTCGGGGCGGCGGTCGGACAGATAGTCGCCCTCCTGCCGCGCCCGTTCGTTCAGAGAGAGGTCAATATCTGCCAGGAGCAGCGTTTCTGAGGCGTCGGCCTGGGCGATGATCCGGCCAAAGGGATCGCACACGACGCTTCGACCGAAGAATTCGAGCGCGCCTTCCCGCCCGACGCGGTTGGCCGAGATCAACCAGCGATGATTCTCCAGCGCACGCGCCTGCACGCAAACTTCCTGGATGTGCTCGTACGGACGCATCACCGCTGTGGGAACGGCCAGCCAGTCTGCTCCCTGGAGGGTCAGCGTGCGGGAGAGTTCCGGGAATTCAATATCGTAACAGATCATCAAACCCATCTGTCCGAAGTTCGTCGGGACGACCGCAGTCTGCGCGCCGGCGGCGAACCAGTCCTTTTCGTGGCGGTAGAGGTGGGTCTTGCGGTAAGAGACGGGTGCAGCGCCGGTCGGGGTCACAACGAAGGCGGCGTCGTATGCGGCCTGTCCGTTTGGGGCTAGTTCTGCAAAGCCCATGACGATGGCGATCGCGTGACGGCGGGCCAGGTCTGCAACCCGGCTCACGGAAGGGCCGTTCAGCGGTTCAGCCAGTGCCACCGCCCGCCGGCCAAGTCTGTAACCGGTCAGGTAAAGTTCGGGGAAGATGACGATTTGAGCGTCCTGGCGGGCAGCCTGGTGGATGTAATCTTCTGCCTTCTTCAGGTTGGCGGCTTTGTCGAATGGCTGCGAAGCCAGTTGGGCCAAAGCAACGCGGAAGGACATTTATCGCTCCGATGGCATGATGTATCTCTCTAACTTTCGGCCAGTACCGCGCTGCGGATGATCTGGAGCGCCTCCAGCATTTGGACGCGGCTGATGGTGAGGGGAGGGATCAGGCGGAAGGCCTGTCCATTGGTGCCGCACCAGTAGGCGAGCAAACCGTCATTCAACATCCGCATGATCACGCGACTGACGGCTTCCGGGTGGATGGCACGGTCGGCGTCAGGCTTGACCAGTTCCACGGCCACCATCAATCCCTTGCCGCGCACGTCGCCGATCACGGCTGCCTCTTTCTGCAAGGCGCGCAACTCATTCATCAGGAATTCTCCCTGCTGGCGGGCATTGGCCAGAAGGTTCTCCCCGCGGATCACCTCGATGACCGCCAGAGCAGATGCGCAGGCGACAGGATTGCCGCCAAAGGTGGTGCCGTGCGCGCCCATGCTCCACTTGCGCATCAGTTCGCGCGGGGCGGCCACGGCGCCCAGTGGGAAGCCATTGGCGATCCCTTTGGCGATGGCCAGAATGTCGGGAATCACGCCGAAAGTTTGCCCGGCAAACCACTCTCCGGTGCGCCCGAAGCCGGTCTGCACCTCGTCAAAGATGAGCAGAATGCCATGCCGGTCGCAGATGCGGCGGAGTTCCTTGAGCCACCCGTCCGGCGGCACGATGTAGCCGCCCTCGCCCTGGATAGGCTCGATAATCAGCGCGGCGACCTCCTCCGGCAGGATCAGGTGGTGGAAAATGCGTTCGAGGTCATCCAGCGAATCGGCGACGCCGCCATCCGCGGCCTTCGAGCGGAAGGGGTACGGAAAGCGAAAGTGGAATACGCCGGGAGGCAGCGGCTGGTAATGGCGGCGATATTTCGCTTTGGAGGCGGTCAACGCCACCGAACCCATCGTCCGCCCATGGAAGCCGCCCAGCGCGGCGAGGATGCCGGGCCGCCCGGTGACGTAGCGCGCCAGTTTTATTGCGCCCTCAACGGCCTCGGCGCCGCTGTTCCCAAAGAAAAACATATCCTGGTGGCCGGGGAGGATGGCGGGCAGTTCCTCGGCCAGGCGTAACACGCTCTCGTACAGCACCACACCGAGCGCGCCGTGAACGGATAATTCCATTTGCTTGCGCGCCGCTTCCAGCACGCGGGGATGGTTGTGCCCCACGTTGGTCACCCCGATGCCGGAGGTGAAGTCGAGATAGCGCCGTCCATCCAGGCCATACAGGTACACTCCCTCGGCCCGCGTAATGGGTAATTTAGGCTCATCCTCCGCCAGGCTTGGCGCGAGCAGATCATGAACTTGTGGGATGAGTTGTTCGAAAGATGACATGGGAATCTCCTCGGATTTTACAGCACAGAACGGAGCCAGTTGCAGAACAGGAAGGTTGACACAAAAATGAGAATGGCAAGGTAGTCCGGCAGTTTGAAGTATAGAAGTTCCACTTCCGTTGGGCGCACAGGTGAACCAAATCCTTTGGTCTCCATGGCAATCTGAAAGTCGTTGGCCTTGCGGAACAAAAGCAGGATCAAAGGTGTGACGATGGGCACATAGGCTTTCCGCAGGCGGACGAAGACGTTCATGCGGTCAACATCGAAAGCGCGCAGTTTTTGGGCGTCAATGATGTTCATCCACATTTCAAAGATGAGCGTGGTGAACGACAGCGCGCTGACGAACATGAAGGTGGCGACCTTGGGCAGGCGCAGACGGGTCAAAGCGGCCATCAATTCGGAATTGGATGTGGTCATTACCAGGAGCGGCAGCGAAGAGGCAGCCGCGAGGATGCGCACCGAGAGCATGAAACCCAATTGGACGCCCTCCAAAGTCAGTTCCCCGAGATTGGACTGGCCGAACTCGAAATCTGCAAATTTGATCAACACCGTTTCACCGTAGCGATAGGTCAATCCCTGGGCCAGCATGAGAAAAATGAAAGTGCCGAGCAGGATTTTCAGGAGAGTGGTGAAACGGCTGAGTTCGATGCGCGCCACAACCCAGAGCAATGCCGACAGTCCCAACCAGGTCAACAGGATGGGCATGTCGCGTATGTCGTAAAGCGGCATCATGATGAGCAGTAATGTCAGGAGCACGTAAACCAGTTTGGTCAGCGGGTGCAGGCTGTGGATCAGTGTTTTGCGTTGTATATAGCGGAAGGGTATATTCATGCTGGCTCTCCCAGGGCGGCAAACAAGTCTTCCATAGTCAGGGCATGGAGGGAGAGGCCGTAAGCGGCCAATGTGTGCGCGATCTGCGCGGCCACCGGCGGGCGCAGGAAACTGCGCTCGAGCATCTCTGTTTGCTCAAACACCTCTGCGGTGGGGCCGTCCAACAAGATCTGCCCGTTCCACATGACGATCAGCCGCTCCGCGTAACGGGCGACCAGGTCCATATCGTGGGTGATCATGATGGCTGTGCGGCCTTTTTCCTCGCGAAAACGACGGGCGATCTCAGCCAATTGATAACGGCCGCGATGATCCTGGGCCGTGGTGGGTTCATCCATGATGAGCACCTGTGGATCCAGGGCGACGATGGCGGCCACAGCCAGTTTCCTCCGGTCGCCGAAAGAAAGACGGAAAGGAAAGGTCTCGATTTCGGCTTCCAGATTGACCCAACGGAGCGCCGCGTTGACGTGTTCTTCGGCTTCCTTGCCTTCGATGCCCAAGTTGCGCAGGCCAAACAAAATCTCCTCGCGCGCGGAAATAGTGAAAAGTTGGTAGTCCGGGTTCTGCAATACCAGCCCGACGCGGCGCGCCATCTGCCCCACAGAGAGCCTGCTCACGTTTTCGTCAAGCACCTGCATCTCACCCTGTGTGGGCCGCAGCAGACCAACAATGGATTTGACCAGCGTGCTTTTCCCGGAGCCGTTCTGGCCGACAATGCCCACGAATTCCCCCTCGCGGATGGTCAGGTTGATGTTTTGCAGGGCTGTGACCGGTGGGTAACCCGGGTAACGGTAAGTCAGATCGCGCGCTTCGATGACCACAGGCCGCGCCTGTTCAGGGGATGCAACCCGAGGCGGTTCGGTGGGGACGAGTACCCTCAGCCGCTTTTGGCGGATCAGGTCCCCGATCTGTTCGCCGACTTGGGCCGCATCCAGATGGCGAAGTCGCTCGCCATCCAGTTTCAGGGGCGTTTTTGATTGCCGCCGAAAATGAGCCAGGGCATGTATCAGGGTGGGGGGTTTGACCCCTGCCTCTTCCAACTTCTCGGGTTTGGTGAACGCTTCTTCGGGTGTACCGGCAACCACAATCCTGCCCTCCTGCAGAACGATCACCCGGTCGGCCAGGTCTAGCACGTCATCCGTCTCGTGGGTGGTCATCAGTATGGTGACATCCCGCCTGGATTTGAGGTTGTGCAATGCCTGCACCACTTCCCATCTTCCCAGAGGGTCCAACTGGGAGGTGGGTTCGTCCAGCACCAGCACCTGAGGATGGAGGGCCAGTACAGCGGCCAGAGCTGCGCGTTGTTTCTGGCCTCCTGAAAGATCGCGCGGATTGCGTTGCTCCAAGCCCTCCAGACGGACGAGCGCAAGCGCCTCTTGAATGCGCTGCAAGATTTCTTCACGCGAGACGCCCAGATTGGCCGGCCCAAAAGCCACCTCTGTTCGCAATGTTGGCATGAAGAGTTGCACTTCCGGATCTTGAAGGAGAACCCCGCATCGTTGAGCGGTGACATAGAGGGGATCGTCCCACGGATCGCGTCCGGCCACCTCGACATCGCCGCTGCGTTTACCGCCGTAGATGTGAGGTACAATGCCGCTCAAGAGATAGCAGAGGGTGGATTTGCCGGCTCCATTCGCTCCCAGGACGACAATGAATTCCCCCCGCCGCGCGGCAAGATTCAGTTCGCGCAGTGCGGTCACTTCCCCTTCATATTCGAATGTGACATCATTGAGATAGAGAGTTTTTTCAGCCATGGAATTTTGGTGGCGATACATGGAATAGGCTTCCATAGGTATTGCCTACGGAAGCCTATTGATATTAATGGAGATGGCCGCTGTTTACCAGAGCGAGTCCTTGATCTTGGGCAGCCCGCTGCGGGACAGGGCTTCCAGCAGGGGGATGGTGATGACGGTGGTCACTGCGGCGAAGGCCGGCACCCACCAAGTATACCCAATATAAGTGGCAATGCCAAGCGCCACTTCGTATTTAAAGACATACCAGTAGGGCAGCGACCAGGGCAGCCACCACAGCAACATGCCGGTTAAGTAGCACAGGAAAATCCCCAAGTAGCGGGATTTTCGATCGGTCGAGCGCGCCCAGGCCGGGAAGATGCGTCGTCCGAGCGGAGTGGCCAGCACGATCAGCGGGAGTATCCAGTAATAGCCGGAGAGCAGGAATTGGGTGGGCTGCGGAGGCTGCCCGAAGCCCGCGGCCGCGCCTGGCACGTAGAAGGGGAACAGGAAGCCGAAGACGCCGGTCAACACTGCCAGCGGGACGCCCCACTTCCACCAGCGGTCATTATGGATCGCGACGGAAACATAGAGCGCGGGCAAAGCGCCGGTCAGGATCACGTCCACCAGTTGGAGCGGGAAAGCGGCCGGGGCAATAAACATCCCGATCAGGCCGCCGATCACCGCAGCGGTAATCCCTGCCAACGGGCCGAGCAATAGCGGCGCGATGGCTGAAAAGATGGTTTGCAGAGGGACATACCCGCCCCCGCCGACATACGGGAAGATAGGCACCAGCGCGGTTACGCCGCACAAGGCGCCATACAGGGTAACCCAGGCTATGGACGCCCCGCCGATCTTCATGCTTGATTTGGTCTCTTTCGTGGTTTTCATTTCTTTTTCCTTTTATGAGATTGGTCCGGAGAGTTGTTTGAGAGGCCTTCTTTGGAAGAAGGGTCGCAGACTGATCGCTATGGATATCGTTTCCTCGCCACCTCCTTTTCTCAAAAAGCGCGCCGTCATTTTATATTCCACTTCTGATAACACCGCCTCTGAATTTTGGATGTTCTCCTCTGGATGACACCATTTTACACTTGAAGAGCGCGTTCGGAAACTCTGATTTTCAACCGGAGATAAACAGAGATAAACGGGATCTGTCCAATTTTTGTTTCCGAACAGCCTCACCTTATGTAACCGTCAGGCGTTCTTTTGGATACTTCTCGTACCGTTTCTCCTCCACCACGCGGCGAATTCTCTCCACGCCCTCCCAAACTTCGCCGAACGAAGTATACAGCGGCGCCAGGCCGAGGCGGATGTTATCCGGTTCGCGGAAGTCGGGGATGAGATTCATCTCCTCGATCAGGGCGCGGTTGATGCGGTAACCTTCGGGGTGGCGGATGCTGACGTGCGAGCCGCGCCGTTGCGGGTCGCGCGGCGTGCCGAGGCTGAAGCCGAGTGGGGCGAGAATGGCATCCGCAAGATAGATCATGTATTCCGTCAGCAGCAACGACTTGCGGCGGATGCGTTCCATGCCGGCTTCCAACGTGATGCCGAGCGAGGCTTCCATGGCCAGGATGCCGAGAATGGCCTGCGAGCCGCTCAAGAAGCGACTCAGGCCGGGTGCGGGCGTGTAATCCAAATCGAAGGCGAAGGGTTTATCCTGCCCCCACCAGCCCCAGATGGGCGAGACGATTTTTTCCTGCAAGTCACGGCGCACGTAGAGAAAGGCTTGCGAGCCGGGGCCGCCATTGAGGTACTTGTAGGTGCAGCCGACGGCGAAATCGGCGTGGCAGGCGTCGAGGGCGATGGAGACTGCGCCGACCGAGTGCGAGAGGTCCCAGAGTACGAGCGCGCCCTTGCGCTGCGCCAGTTCGGTCACGGCGGCCATGTCGTATAGATAGCCGCTTTTGAAGGTGACGTGGGAAAAAGTGACGAGTGCCGTATTATCATCAATTGCGTTGTCAAGCGCGGCGAGGTCGGGAGTGATGTCGCTATCCAGCGTGCCGATGCGGATGATCTCGTGACGACCACCGAGCAAGTTGGCGCAGCCCTGCAAAATGTACAGGTCGGAGGAGAAATTGAGCCTGTCAGTGATGATACGCCTGCGCTCCGGCTTCAGCGCCAGCGCGGCGAGAACCAGTTTGAACAGGTCAATCGAGACCGAGTCGCAGACGATAACCTGTCCGGGCGCCGCGCCGACCAATTGGGCAATCTTCTCGCCGACGCGGGCGGGTGCGTGCCACCAGTTTTGGTTCCAGCCGCGGACCAGGCCGCGTCCCCACTCGTCCTCAACGGCGACGCGGACGCGCTCGGCAGTGGCTTTGGGCAGGCGGCCGAGCGAGTTGCCGTCGAGGTAGATGAGATCGGGATCGGGGATGACAAACACTGATTACTGATTACTGATGACTGATCACTAATCACTGTTCACTGGAATCTTGCTCATCGCATACTCGGCCAGGGCGGTGATGGTCAGCGACGGATTGACGCCTGGGTTGGCCGGCATGACCGAGCCATCCACCACGTACAGGCCGGGATAATTATGCACCTGATAGTTCAGGTCAATCACGCCTTCCGTATCGTCGCGGCCAAAGGGCACACCGCCCATGAAGTGCGCCGTGGTCGGGAAGTTGAACAGGCTGTCGGTGAAGGCCGTCGCCGGGATGCCGTTGACTTTTTTGGCGAAGGCGCGCGTGATCTGGTTGGCGAGGGTCAATTGGCTGGCGACATGTTCCTTCTCCGGACGAATGACCAACCCCTTGCGGCCAAAGGTGAAGAAACTGCGCCCCAGGCGGATGCGGGTGAGATTCTCCTCGGTCTGCATGACGAGCAAAATAGTGGTGTAGCGCGCCCAGCGCGAGAAGAATTTGGCGTAGAAAAAGTCCAGCGGATGGCGGATGATCTCCCAAAGCGTTTTCAACATGCGCACCGGGATGCTGTCGCTGCCGTTAATCAACGGTGCTGTCAGTGTGCGGATAAATGAGGCCCCGTCGGAATAACGCACCGGCTCGACGCGCGTCACTTCGTCAACGCTGCAGATGGAGGTGATGGCGATGCCTTTGGAAAAGTCCACATCGCGGCCGCGCGCCGTGACGCCGAGGATGTTTTCGCTGTTGGTGCGGGCGCGGTCGCCGAGGCGCGGCGAGAGGCGCGGCAGGGACCTGGTCACCTCGCGGCAGCGGAAGAGCAGCTCCAGGGTCCCAATCGTCCCAGACGAGACGACCACATTGCGCGCCCGGACTGACGAGTGACGAGTGACGAGTGATGTTGAGCGGTGGTAGATGACTTCGTAGCGGGCGCCATCGGGCGAGTCGAACGTCAAAGGTCGAACGTCGGTGACTTTCGCTTCAGCGATGACTTGCGCACCGTTCTTCTCTGCGAAGTAGAGGTAGTTTTTGTCCAGCGTGTTCTTGGCATTGTAGCGGCAGCCGACCATGCAACCGCCGCAGAAATTGCAACCCGTCCGCGTCGGCCCCTCGCCTCCGAAGTATGGATCGGGGACAGTCACGTTTTCCGTCCCGAAGCAAACACCCACTTCTGTGGGGTGGAAGGTCTCGCCATAGCCCAGCTCTTCAGCAATTTCTTTGCATGTTTCATCGGCTTTCCAGAGACGCGGATTTGCCGTCACGCCCAGCATTTTGCGGGCGGTATCGTAGTGTGGGCGCAGTTCTTTCTTCCAGTCGTTCAGGTGCCTCCAGGATGACGCGGCGAACAGGCGGTCATCCGGCTCGAGCAGGACATTGCCATACATCAGGCTGCCGCCGCCGATGCCGCTGCCGTGCAGGGCGAGCAGGCCGTTCATGAAGGTCATCTCGAAGATGCCGTGACAGCGCAGGGCCGGAAGCCAGAGGAACTTCCAGACATTCCAGTTGGATTTGGGGAAATCCTCATCGTGGAAGCGTTTGCCGCGTTCCAGCACGAGCACGGAGTAGCCCTTCTCGGTCAGCCGCATGGCTGAAACGCTCCCGCCGAAGCCGGAGCCGATGATGACATAGTCGTAGGTTTTTTCAGTCATCTGATACCTCTGTCTTTTTCTTCTTCCATTTCGGCAACCGTTTTGGCTTCGATTTCGCCGTTCAAAAATTTAATGGCATCATCAACGTTCTCGAATTCGTAGTAGTTGCCGCTCTCATAGTCCTGTTGAGACTCGCGTTCCATTTGTTGCCAGCGTTCTGTCCAAAACCAACGCTGATCTTTGGGAATGCGTTTGGGCAGTGGCCAAAGTGGATTTTTCGCGATATCAAATGTCTCTTTCTTTTTGCCCATTGCCATCTCCAAAGATTACGGATTTTTCAAGGCTTCATCGTGCCTGGCAACTGTGCGGATCAACAGTACATCATTTGGGAGACGTTCATAGGTCATACGATAATCAATGTCCACGCGGGCTTCGTAAATCCCTTTGAAACTCTGAATCGGCTTGGTCTGCAAGGATGGGTGGCGCGGATTTTCTTCCAAAAGAAAGATGGCCTTGTCCACTCTCTTTCGGATTGCAGCAGACAATTTCACATATGCTTTTATGAACCGAGGACTGGATTTAATTTTCGGCATCTTCTTTGTCCGCCGCTTCGTGAAGAACTTTTATAAATTCTTCGGCGTTATCAAATTCGAGAAGATTGCCTGCGTCAATGTCCTCCTGCACTTCGCTCTCCATCTTCTGCCAGCGTTCGCTCCAGAACCAGGCCTGCTCCGGGTCAATAAACTGGACTTGCTCGACGACGATCTGTCCTTGCTCGTTGAGGCGGAACAACACATCGTCGCCTTCGCGGACCTGTAGCCGCTCGCGGATTTGCGGCGGGAGGGTGATCTGCCCGCGTCCGCGCAGGCGGGTTTTGTAATATGCGCGTGTTTCACTCATGGCTTGCCTCGGATTGTACGAAATTCTGATTTTCGTACTATCATATCACGATTTCCGTCACGATGGGGTAGGCGCGCTGGCAGGCAATGCAGGTGAGGGCAGTTGCCTCTACCACCAGTTGGCCCTTGCACTGCGGGCAAACATACATTCGAAAGCCTTCGGCGGACATTGCCGCACTCCTTTCACTATTCACTGAACACTGGAAACTGATCACTGATTACTGATCACTGTCCACTGGTCACTGATAACTATAGAACCCTCTCCCCGTCTTCCTCCCCAGCCAACCCGCATCCACCATCTTGCGCAGCAGCGGTGCGGGGCGGTACTTGTCGTCGCCGAGGTCGCGCTGCAGGATTTCCATCACCGAGAGAACCACATCCAGGCCGACCAGGTCAGCCAGCGTGAGCGGGCCCATCGGGTGGTTCATGCCTAGGCGCATGACCGCGTCAATCGCCTCTTTCGTGCCAATGCCCTCCTGCAGGGCGAAAATGGCCTCGTTGACCATCGGACACAGGATGCGGTTGGAGATGAAACCAGGCGAATCATTGGCCTCCACCGGTTCCTTGCCCATCACCTTGCAGACCTCGATGGTGGTCGCGGTGGTTTCAGCGGAAGTTGCCAGTCCGCGGATGACCTCCACCAGTTTCATCAGCGGGACGGGGTTCATGAAGTGCATGCCGATAACTTTATCCGGGCGCCTGGTCGCCGCGGCCAGTTTGGTGATGCTGATGGACGAGGTGTTGGATGCCAGAATCACTTCCGGCCGCGCCGCCGCATCCAGATCGCGAAACAGTTTGAATTTCAGTTCGGGGTTTTCGCTAGCGGCCTCGATGACCAGATCGGCCTGCGGGACGCTGTCCAGCGTGGGGGCGTAGGCGATCTTGAGCGCCGCGTCCCGCTGCGCTTCGCTGATCGCGCCTTTGCCGAGCAGTTTCTCGACCGATTTGCCAATCGTGGCTTTGGCCTTTTCCAGCGCTGCGGGGAAAATGTCCATGCAGGTGACGGTGTAGCCAGAAGTCGCCGCGACCTGGGCAATGCCGTTGCCCATCGTCCCAGCACCTAAAACGAAGATATGTTTGATGTCCATTTTTTACTCCTGTGGAATTGGGGTACGCATTTCAACGAGGCTTGTCAATTTTTATGAAGTGTGGTAAAGTCTTGCCAGACAAAGCTGGGTGGCCAGGCGATCTCCCGTATTCACCCGGGGGCAGGACCTGGCTGCGAGGGCCACAAGACAGGCCTGCCCCGGCTTTGTTGTTTTAACACGCCGCCAGAAGCTCCTTGACATCAATTCGCCGGTTTGGCTCTCGTTTACCACGATAGGTCTCCAGCGCAATACTGTGCGCTCGTGCGCCTTTCCCGATACGCTGGAAAACGATCTGCTGGTTGGACAAATCAGATCGCTCTTTCCTTTGGAGGAGTAATCCGTGAGGGTCATTTTGTGATATACTTGTTATCAGGTCGGGTGGCCAGCCCAACTCAGCGGTAACCAATCCGTGATGTAAGCTGGCTGCGCTCCCCAAATGACTGGGGACCACCTGACCTTTTGTTTTTATCTCAACATGCCTCCAGTAACTCCCTGACCGTTACTCGTTTATCGGGTTCTCGCTCGCCCCGCCAAGTCAGCCACGCCACCTCGTGTGCTGGCGATTTTTTACCTATCTGGATAAAGCATATCTGGTCTTTTCGTAATTCTGGTAGTTGACGAAGCAGATGTCGGCAAATTTCTCCTTCCCAGCCCGGATATTCCAGGTCAATACTGATGAGTTCCAACTTCTTGCAATAGTCTTGTAAAAGAATCGCCAAGGCAGCCGCGAAAAGCCTGACACACGCCAGTTTCTTGCGCATTTGCGACTCTCGCAGCTTGTGATAACAGGCTCGCTTGACCGCCGCCGAAATCAAGATGCTGCCCTGAATCTCGTCCGAAAAAGCTAAAACCGTGTCCTCAGATAGGCGGTCAGTGCGGCCACTCTGGTCAATTTCAACGTCATGCATTGCGCACTATTCGACCTCGATTGCCATCGCCACCGCTTCCGCCCCGCCCAGGCACAGCGAAGCGATGCCGCGCTTCAGGCCGCGATCCTTGAGGGCGTAGATGAGCGTGGTCAGGATGCGCGCGCCGCTGGCGCCGATGGGATGACCGAGCGCGACCGCGCCGCCATGCACGTTGACCTTGGCCCAATCCCAGCCGTCGTTTTTGAGGATGTAACCATCCGCCAGCACCTGCGCGGCGAAGGCCTCATTGAGTTCGATCAGGTCAACATCCTTCAGCGTCCAGCCGATCTGCTTGAGCAGTTTGGGGATGGCGAAGGCCGGGGCGCGGAACAGGTACTTTGGCTCGTCGGCAGCCTGCGTATAGCCCACAATTCGCGCTAAGGGCTTTAGGCCTTTCTTCTCCGCATATTCGCGGCTGGCGACCACCACGGCCGCGGCGCCATCATTCAATCCCGGCGCGTTACCCGCGGTGACTTTGCCGTCCTTCTGGAAGGCCGCTTTCAGCGCAGCCAGACCTTCCAGCGTGGTATCGCGGCGCGGGGCCTCGTCGGTGTCGAAGATGGTCGTGCCTTTCTTGCTGACCAGTTCGACCGGCACGATCTCGGCCTTGAACCGGCCGCTGTCGCTGGCGGCGAGGGCTTTTTGGTGACTCTCGTAAGATAACTTGTCCATCGCTTCGCGGGTCACGTTGTATTCGCTGGCGATGAATTCGGCCGCGTCGCCCATACCCCAATTGGCCAGCGAGCACCACAGGCCATCAAACAGCAGGGCATCGGTCAGTTGCTGATGACCGAATCGCAGTTCGCCTGAGCGTCCGCGGAGCAGATACGGCGCGCCGCTCATGGACTCGAATCCGCCGGCGACGAACAACTGCCCCTCGCCGGCCTTGATGGCGGTGGCGGCCAGCATGGCGGCTTTCAGCCCCGACCCGCAGACCTTGTTCAACGTGGTCGCGCCGACCGAGGACGGCAGCCCGGCGTGGATGACGGCCTGGCGGGCCGGGGCCTGTCCCAAACCGGCGGAGACGACGTTGCCCATGAAGGCCTCGTCAATGTCAGCCGGGTCTTCGAGCCGGGCGCGCTCGACGGCGGCCTTGATGACCAGCGCCCCCAGCTTCGGCGCGGGGAAGCCGGACAGGCTTCCTTGAAACTTGCCACTGGGCGTACGGCAGGCGCTGAGGATGACGGCTTCGT
>JBDRTP010000077.1:0-3849 GCA_043823965.1 Chloroflexota bacterium | reverse complement strand
AGGTGGTAAAGAGCTTTCAGAACCTGGAATTACAAAGCGTTCACAGCATGTAACTTCTGGCTCAGTCAACTTGGTTGCGGCTGTTTGCCTTGATCGCGCAAATATTTTCACCGCAGAGCACGCGGAGAGCGCAGAGTTTTTACTGTGTTTTCTCTGCGCAGCACCTACTCGGCGCGAACTTTGCGATCTCTGCGGTAAATGCTTTGGTTGCGGCTGGAAACCGCGCTATGGTATAATCCCGCGCTATGAGTCCTGAAACACCCATCTCGAAGACAAAACTCTGCCCGACCTGCGGCACGCGTCTGGCGGAAAATGCCTCACGCTGCTCGGTCTGCGGCAGTGAATTTACCGTTGAGCCTGAATTACAGAAAGCCGTACAGGGTTCACGCATGCCGGAAATAACCCTCAGCCTGCCGCTGGCGCTCGGCCTAATCACGATTTTTCTGGTTATTGGTGCAGGCGCGGTTTTCTTTGGATTGCGTACGACCGGACGCGTCACCTCGCCGACCGCCATCCCAACCCTCACGCTGACGCCGACTACCACGCCGACAGCGACCGAAACGCTGATCCCGACCGAAACCCCCACGCCGACCCAACTGCCGCCCATTGATTACACCATTCGTTCGAGGGATACCTGCTACTCGATCGCCGCGTTCTTCAACGTATCCGCCCAATCCATTATTATCGAGAATAGCCTGTCCGCGACATGTAACGACTTAATCATCGGAAAAACATTGAAAGTTCCGCAGCCCACGCCGACGCCGTTGCCGGCCGCCACCGCGACCCTTGAACCGGCTGCCGCCACACGAGCCGCCTGCCAGACTGTATCCTATATCGTGAGGGAAAATGATACGCTCAGCAGCATTTCACTAAACTACAATGTGAGCATGGCAGCGATCAAAGAATGGAACGGTTTGAGTACCGATAGTGTGTATCTCAATCAACCACTCGTCATCCCGTTATGTATGCGCGCCGCCACACCCGGCCCTTCACCGACCCCGACCCCGCCTCCACCCTACCCGGCCGCCAACCTGCTGCTGCCCGCAGACGGTGCGCCCTTCACCCTGGCCAATGACACCGTCACCCTGCAATGGGCCTCGGTTGGCACATTGCGCGAGAACGAAGTCTATATGGTCACGGTGGTGGATGTCACCGCAGGGACAGGACGTAAGCTGGTTCAATACGTGATTGACACGAAATTCATCGTCCCGGTTGCCTTCCGTCCGCAAGACAACCTGCCGCATGTCATGCGTTGGTGGGTGGTAACCGTACGCCAGACCGGCACGGACGACCAGGGCAACCCAATCTGGACGACAGCCGGAGCTTCCAGCAGCCTGCGCGAATTCACCTGGAGCGGTACAGCCCCGGCCGCCACGCAGACGCCGTGAATAGTGACTCGGAAGTCTTACTATCTGAACAAACCGCCGGGGTTATAATCGAGCAAGTATGAAACATGCTGTAGTTTTGAGCGCCAATGCGCGCCGGCATATCCGCTACCTGCTCCGGCAAGGAATTATGAGCCGTGGCGAGCACCAACGCCTGGTCAATGCGATGGCAGCCAGGTTGACTTACCAGCCGGCCGCTGGCCAGGGCAGCGTCAAGGCATTACGCACACCCAACAGCCTGGACGTGACGTTCGAGTTGCGTGTGCAGCCCTGGCGGATTTTGTACAACGTGGATGAGCGCGAGGGCACTGTGCACATCGAAGCAGTTGGGTACAAACCGCGGGAAAGACTGTTCGTGGAAGGAATCGAGGTGGAGCTATGACACCCGTACGAGTTGAAGAACGACAATTCAAGCCAGATGCACTTGGCAGGCTGGTGAAAGTTGGGCCGGTGATTGTGACGCGCGACGGCGCGCCGCTTTACGTCATCCAGCAGGCTACCCCTGAGTGGCTGGAAGCCTGGGCAGCGGAAATGGACGAAAAAGGCGATATGGCGCTGGAAGATTACGCCAGCCTGTACGACATCGCCCTCGACCCTGAAGCCTATCGCCGCGAATTTCCCGAAGATGCACTCTTTACCGAACCCGCGTCGTGAACCGTCTGATTTCCCCCCTCCTCATTTTGACCCCCACCCTGCCCTCCCCCATTCGCCTCCCTTTCACCCCCCCATTCTCGCCCTGCATATCACCCCATTGCAGAGCATAAAAGGGGGGCGAGAATGGGGGGACCATAGGGGGGCTAATCGAGCATTACCAGAAGAACAGCATGAGCAACGAAAAAGCGATCGAAATCAAAGATTTGCGCAAATACTTCGGCCAGGTCAAAGCCGTGGACGGTATCTCGTTCACCGTCCAGCGGGGCGAGATATTTTCCCTGCTCGGCCCAAACGGCGCCGGCAAGACCACCACCATCTCGACCATCTGCTGCCTGCTCCAGCCCAACGCCGGCGACGTGCTGGTGATGGGACATTTGCACAAGCCGCGCCTCATCGTCATGGACGAGCCGACCGCAGGCATCGACCCGCAGTCGCGGCGCAACATTCTGGATGGCGTGATGCAACTCAACCGCGAAGGCGCCACCGTGCTTTACACCACCCACTACATGGAAGAAGCCCAGGAACTCTCCGACCACATCGCCATCATGGATCACGGCAAACTCATCGCCCTCGGCACGCACGCGGAACTCATCAAACTGGTCGGCCAGCAGACGCGCATCGACCTGGCCGTCAGCGCCGAGAGCGAGAATGTGCTCCAGGCCTGGCAAGAGACGGAGGGCGTCTCGCGCGCCTTCGCCGAGGCGGAGGATAAGCAGGCCGACGGGAAGATCTCCGTGCTGGTGGACGACAGCAACCGCGTCCTGCCGCGACTGTTCGAGGCCGCCACCCGGCACGGAGCGCGCATCACCTCGGTGGACATCCGCGAGCCGAACCTGGAAGCGGTGTTCCTGCATTTGACAGGAAGGGCGTTGCGCGATTAAAACAACCCATGAAACTCCTCACCATCACTCTCAAAGACCTCTCACAATCCTTCCGCAGCGCGTTCGCCGTGGTATTCATGTTCGTCATCCCCGTATTGGTCACCGGGATGTTCTACTTCATATTCGGCGGCCAATCCGAAGGCGATGAACCCGCCTTCAGCCTGCCGCAAATCAAGGTGCAGATCGTCAACCTTGATGAGGGCAACCCGATCTTTGCCCAGAATCTATCCGCCAGCGCGCCGGAGCAATTGACCGAGACGGGCATTGACCTGGCCTCCGTCGGCTCGATGGGCGACATCCTGACTCAATTCCTGAAGAGCGAAACCTTCGCGGATATTCTGACTGTCACCGAAGCGCCGGACGCCGCCCCCACCCGCGCCGCTGTGGACAGCCAGCAGGCGGGAGTGGCCGTCATCATCCCGCAGAACTTCACCCGGGCCTTGATGGCCTCCGAAGAACAGGCTGTCATCGAACTCTATCAAGACCCTGCGCTGACCCTCGGCCCAGGCATCGTTAAAAGCATCCTGAGCCAGTTCCTGGATTACACCGTTGCGACGAACATCGGCGTCAGCGTGGTGACGGCCCAATTGGACGCGGCAGGCATCCCGGTCGACGCGGCGTTGGCGCAGGCTGTCGTCATGCAGTTTATGTCCGCTTCGGGCGGGTCCGGCCAAAGCGGCGCGCCGGTCGAGGTCATCTCGCTGACTCAGGAAGAGCAGCCAGCCAATCCCCTCGCCTCCATGATCGCCATGATAATGGGCGGGATGATGATCTTCTACGCCTTCTATACCGGAACAGCGGGGGCAGAATCGATCCTGCGGGAGGAGGAACGCGGCACCCTGCCGCGCCTGTTCACCACCCCCACGCCGCTGTGGACCATCCTGAGCGGCAAATTCATCGCCTCGGCGCTGATGGTGACCGTGCAGGTC
>JBDRTP010000076.1:0-6406 GCA_043823965.1 Chloroflexota bacterium | reverse complement strand
CGCCGCGGCCATCGCTTCGGGACGCGCCGATTGTGGCTTGGGGATACCCGCCGCAGCCCAGTCGCTGGATTTGGACTTCGTCCCCCTTTTCCAGGAAACCTATCAATTGGTTGTCCCCAGGCGATTCGCTGAGAGCGCGTTACTTGCGCCATTGTTCGATGTGATTGAAAGCGAAACTTTTCAGCGCGCCGTAGCTGCTATGCCTGGGTATAATGTAAGTGAAATGGGTAAACTTGTTGCGGAGCTATAAGATGTGCCGTGCACTCGTGATTGACGATAACCGCCAGACAGCCGAAGCATTGGTTCAGATGCTCGGTCTGCCGAAGGCCTACTCGGTGGAATATCCAGGCGCGTATGGCGCTTTCTCCGAGCGCCGGGATAGCTATCCTGCAGGAAAATATTCCCCAGATGATTTTTCTGGATATAAATATGCCTGGGGTCTCCGGGTTCGAGGTGCTGGCTTATCTGCGCCGGGAGCCGCGGCTGATGCAAGTGCCCGTGGTCATCGTCACCTCCGACGACCAGCCGGAGACCGCTCGGCGTGCATTGAGCCAAGGCGCGGTGACGGTGATCCTCAAGCCGGTGTTGGTGGATGTGTTGGAATCTGTCCTGATTGGGAATAAGATTCTGAGCCACGAATGAGCACGAATTGACACAAATTCTTCGTGAAAATTCGTGTCAATTCGTGGCAAAAGAAATTTTTCACTGCCATTACTGAAAAAATAGCGGTTAAAGCCGTTTTTTGGGCGATAATTCGCGAAAGTCATTGAAATTTCAGCGAAAGGCCAGTATTACTTTTCATTTCATTTCCGGTATTTATGGGCATGTTAGTTCGTAAATGATGGCGTATTCATCCGTGTAAACTTCACGAGTGCAGGCAGGTCGGAATTCAAGGATGAAATATTCGACAGCCTGGGAGTGCTGGCCGGTAGGGTCGTGGAAGTACCAGAACCAGTACACATCACCGTGACTGTAGAGCAAGTGAGTAACACCCTTTTCCCGCAGACGGGAAGCTATGTCCTGCTCGCCGGGCCGGTCGTAAATCAAGCGCACCCACTGCGACTGATCGTAATCCGGGATGCAGCGTTGGTCACAGTAGTAACCTTGTCCGTCCCACATCATAAAAACGCGGTCAGATGAAGATAATTTCTCGATGATGTATCTCATGGCTCCATAGTCGTGCACATTTCTTTCAAGGAATGTCTGCTTGGATTCAAGACCAAAAACCGGCAGGATGGTCAGATATTGCAGGGTGATAGCGAGTTGATAAATCAATGTTGAAAGCAGCAGGCCGAGCAGGATTCCTGAGATTATGGAAGATTTCAATCGGGGCAGCCCCCTGTTGACGATTTCGGAGAAGGATACAGCGCTCAGGATGCTGAAGATGGGGTATATGAGGATTAAATGACGGGCTTGCTGACTGCCAGTGAACCAGAATGCGGTATAAACGAGGCCGGAAACAAAAAGTAGGTGCAGGGATTTCTCGCGGCGGAAGAGCAGGTAGAGAAATCCTAACGGGAATAGCAGGCTGGGAACCTCGATGCTGAATCCGGTAAAATCTCGAGAGCGAAAGTAAATATTCCAAGGTAGCAGGATAAAATCCAGGACGCTGTTGCCGACGCCGTAACTTTTCAGGTAAGCGTTCAATATATCCAGCCGCAAAGTACCCCAGCCTGGGCCGCCGAAAATCATGGGGAAGAACAGATTGCCTGACTGCCACCAGTTCTTGATATACCAGGGCGAGGCGACAGCGAGGGCGGTTGTTCCAAAAAGAATGGCGGCGATGAGACCCTTGCGGGGTGGGCGTAGATGCGAGATGGCAATAATGGCTCCCAAGGCGACCGTCCAGCTCAGTCCGGTATACTTGCTGCCGGCGGCCAGGCCGGCCATAATACCGCTGAGGACGAGCAAGACGGGTTGCTCTCTCTGCTTCCACAGGATGAGCGCATAAAGGCTGAGAAATGCGTACAGCGCCCATGACATATCCGAGTAGGGCAACACGAAAATGAAAGGTACGGCTGGGATGCCGAGCATGATGCCTGTTGCAATCCATGCTTCGCCTGGTCGAAGGAGACGGCGGCCAAGCGTGAATACTGAAATTACCAGCAATGCGCCGTAGAGCAAGTGGATGAGGCTGGATGATGTATCGCTCTGCAAGGCCACGCCAATGGTAAAAAGCATTTCGATGGTAAACGGGAAGGCGGTTTCCCAGAATTCCGGGTCGAGCAGAATCGCCTGGTTTTCGAGGAAGATACGCGGCCCCTGCAGATGATACATAAGCGCATCGTAGGCCCAGGGCGGCGCAAGCGCATTGAGGATACTCAGCCCGGCAATCATCAGCACGATCACAGCGATAATTTTTGGGACTTTTGATGATGTTTTCCAGCCCGCGCAGGCGCGAGTCAGGCCTTGCGATCCATCCTGGACAATGTTTGCCCATTCGGACAATCCCAGGAGGCCTGATGCGGAAACCCATAAAATGACAGCCGTCGGCGTGAGCAAGTGAGTTAAACCCAGCGCCAGCACGCCGTAGGCGGTTATCCCCAATCCGAGTGCAGTTCCAAAAATATAAGTTTCCAGTTGGGAAAGTTCGACCTTCAATCTGCGTAAAACTTTTCGCCCGACGCTGGCCGCGATAAACAGAATTGCCAGGGTCAGCCAGACAGCGAAGGCAGCATCAAGAACAGCGCGTGGTCCTTTGTAATCCATGCCGCGCTCAGGAAATGCCAGGCGCGATAGGACCAATGCGGCGGTCAGGCCGGCGAGGATCAGGATTGTGCGATAGCGAACAGGGGGAATGTTGATCTTGGCGTGCTGCATATTCACAACACCGGTCGGGAAATGTATTGTAGAATCGAATCGTTTTTCCGCTCACTATCCACAACAACAACGATACAGGAGATGCCTGTGAAGAGACTCAATCTTCCTTTGACGGAGATATCGGTTGTATTCCTGTTCTGGGCCATGCTCTTTGGGGCGGTAGTGAGATTCACCCCGGTTATTTTGACGGATTTTCCCATCAACGATGGAGGACTCTTTTATGTGATGGCAGAGGATTTGAGAAGGGCAGGCTATGTTCTGCCCGATTATACAACGTATAACGCGGCGTCTATCCCTTTTGCCTATCCGCCTCTGGGTATTTACTTCGTAGCCATATTGTCCGATATTTTTATGATCCCGTCGCTGCAATTGTTCCGTTGGCTGCCGGCGATCATCACCACGGTGATGATCCCGGTTTTTTATCTTTTGAGCCGGGCAGTGACCGGTTCCCGGCTTAAGGACGGGCTGGCCAGCGTGGCATATGCCTTTCTGCCCCACTCGTTCGTCTGGCTGGTGATGGGTGGGGGAGTCACGCGTTCCTTGGGCTATTTCTTCTCCATGCTCGTGCTCTATCATGCGTACAAACTCTGCACTCAAGGAAACAAGAAGCATATATTTTACGTGGCGTTATTTGGTGGACTGGTGATCCTGAGCCACCCCGCGGCCGCGCTGCAAACCGTTTTCCTTGCCGCCCTGTTCTGGCTTTTCCTCGGGCGGACGAAACGGTCAACGCTCGCTGCCCTGCTGGCCGCGGGAGGGATGGCGCTGGTCGCTGCTCCCTGGCTGGCAACCGTGCTCGGACGGCACGGCCTTGCACCTTTCTGGGCCGCTGCGCAGACAGGGTGGCGGTTTGCCGGCGCTTTCTGGCTGCCACTCATCACTCTTGATTTCGCGGGGGAGCCGTTTCTCACTTTCACATCTGTGTTGGCCATCCTGGGGCTGATACTTTCCCTGGCGAGGAGGGAATTTTTCCTTCCTGCCTGGTTCATCCTTCCCTTTTTTGTCGGCCCGCGCGTGGCGGCGGCGGATGCGACAATCCCTTTGGCAATTTTGGCCGGCAATGGGTTGAGTGAGATTGTCTTGCCTGGCATCGCCTGGGCGCGAAGCCAGAAAGCAGGTGAAGAACCCCCGGCACACGTTTGGGAGAATGGCGGCTGGAGCGATCGGGCGGTGTTGGTGGCAATTGGGTTCTTCATGATTTACTCGTTATTCTCAGGATATAACTATTCGCTTGTCTTGGCGCGAACGACATTGTCGGAAGAGGAAAGAACAGCCCTTGAATGGGTGAGACAATATACGCCATCGGATAGTCATTTTGTGCTGATCACCGGGAGAGATCCCATCACCGAGCCATCGCAAGAATGGTTTCCGGCGCTTACCGAACGAACTAACGTGGCTGTGATACAGGGTTATGAGTGGCTGCCTGGTGGTCAATTCATGCGCCGGTACTTGGCATTCACTGAATTGCAGACCTGCGCTGTCGTTGGCATTGCTTGTTTAGAGGCCTGGGTTGGCGAACAAGGGGACGGGGCGGGTTTCATCTGGCTCAGCCGGGGTGGACTGCGTCTTTCCGAAGGGAAGGTTCCATTCCGGGGAAGAAATACACCCCTATTTGTTGCATTGAGTGCCTCACCCAATTATGTCCTGGTGTACGCATCCGAAGAGGTGAAAATTTTCGCCCACAGGTGAGGAGTAAAAGAGGGTCACTTTGACCTCGCTGCAAAGATGACTGCCGTTGTATCCTGGTATATTTTCTCCCAGGAAGAGTTGTTCTGCAAGGAATTTACCAGCGGTGATTGGGCGGGTATCAGCACCCAGCCTACCCGGTATGCGGTCAGGATCTCTTCCCAACCTTCGGCCAGGGTGATGACCTGCTCGTACTGGCGGGTGAGTGCCTCGCCGTAGAAATCGGTCTGCCCGTCAATGAAGACGAGCTGTTCCGGCCAGAGACGATAGAGCAGGTACCCGCCCCAGGTGAAATGATTGAACATTTTACCTTCTTGCGGGTTTTCTTTCAGCCAGTCCACGGCCTGCACTGGAAAAACGTCCGGGTCGAATTGATTGCGCGCCGCAAAACCGGGATTGGCAATAACAGAGATGATTATTGCGAAGATGGCAGCGATGGGCCACAAAACGCCACGCAGTAGATCATTAATTGTTTTTATCCCGTGTTCAAAGCGCTGCCATCTGGGTAAGTATTGAAGCTTTTCGTGGATGACTTCTGAAAGGATTGGCGCGGCGATTATCGCGTAAAGCGGAATATTTCGCGCGCTGTATAGTCCCATGGCTGTCCAGCCGGTTAGCAACAAAGCGTGACTGGGATGAATTGGTTTTTTCGAGCGCGCAAGCAGCAGCACGGAGAGGGCGATCATGGCGAGGAACGGCCACGTTCCCGGATAGTGAAAATCTGGCGGCAAATATTCGGCAGTGTGACCGACCAGATATCGATTCTGGATGAAGCCCAGGCTGGTTTCCCACAGATGCCAGCCAGCCGGGTTGATGAGCGTCACAACCAATGAGGAAAATCCAGCTATCAGCAGTGGGCGAATGGCGCTCTGTGATGTTTGAGTGTCGCTTGCCCAGCGCTCCCAGACGTACCCGACAATGTGTGCTCCCCACACAACAAACCCGGCGATAAAAGCGCCGTGTGTGTTTACCCATAATAGCATGAGCGCAGGCAATTGCCAGGATGGTACCTTCTCGCCTCGGCGTATTTGTTCCAAGCGTTCGGTCCAAATGACAAGGAAAAGAAAGGTGAAGACATGCGGCCGCGCGAGCCAGTGAAGGCTTGAAGCAGCGGCTGCCAAAATCGCCAGACCGAGCGCAAGCAAAGGCGCGCGGCTGCGTCGATTTGCGTCGTTGTAAAGCAAGGTGAACGCAGCAGCAATCACAACCGCTGTCCCGATGACCACGCCGGTCAGATTCAAGGCCTCATGGGCAAGGGCAAAAAAGACTTGCGCCAGCCATTCGTGAGGCGTTAGAGGCTGGCCCGTCATGGTATGCGAAAAGATGTCCTGCCGGGGAATATTTTGAGATTGAAGGATGTATTTGCCGATGGTAACGTGGCGGCCTAAATCGCCGTCGATGTTGAAGAGTCGCGGCCCAAGAAGAATAACTGCCAATAAAAGAGCTATGAATAGAATTTCTCGAAGTTTTGGAAGCAATATCCGAGCGATTTTTTCCATCTTTGCGCTTTTCCTGATTAACGGATGCTTGATTTTAACATGAAGACGGGGACTGCCGCTGCATGCAGTAGTCCCCGTCTCAGGTTCAGACGCTGATTTATTCGCCCAGGTAATCCCTAAGTTTCCTGCGGATAGTTGGATGTCGCAGCCGGCTGAGCGCCTGCGCCTCGATCTGGCGGACGCGCTCACGCGTCACGCCCATCTTGCGCCCGACTTCTTCAAGGGTATAAGCCTGGCCATCCAGCAGGCCGTAGCGCAATTGCAGGATACGAACTTCGCGCGGCGGCAGGCCGTTCAGCACCTCGCTCAGGTGCTCGCGCAACAGGTTGTAGGTGGCGGTGTCATCGGGTGGGGCGGCCTCCTCGTCTTCGATGAAGTCACCCAGCACCGAGTCTTCCTCG
>JBDRTP010000075.1:0-7450 GCA_043823965.1 Chloroflexota bacterium | reverse complement strand
TTCTTTTCAAGAAAGGAGTTTAGAATGAATACCTTACACGTTCGCAGTGTACCTGATGACGTATATCAGCGGCTTCAACAATTGGCGCAGACACGTAATCGTTCATTGAGCGCGCAAGTCGTGATGATGTTGACACAAGCGTTGGAAGAGGAAGAACGCCGCAAGAAACAGGCAAACGCGCTGACATCCATTCGCCGCCGCCGATTCACACCTCCTGCGAAATCCCCTTCCAGCCTTGACCTTCTGCGCGAGGATCGCAAACGATGAGTGACGGGCATTTACGATATGTTGTGGACGCAAGTGTTGGTATTAAACTATTTGTAGATGAGCCGCTTTCAGATGTGGCACATGCCCTCTTTGCAAAACTGACCGAAGACCCGCCTGCCGGGTTATACGTCCCTGATTTGTTTTACATTGAATGTGCCAATATTCTTCTGAAATACATGCGCCGCTTTGGGCGTTCATTGGAAGACTCCCAAGCCGATCTGGCGGACTTGAACCTGCTGGCATTGAAATCCACTCCCACAGCGGACCTGATGGAAGACGCGCTTGTCCTGGCAAATGATAAGAATTTGACCGCCTACGACGCCTGTTATGCTGTCCTCGCTCAACGATTGGACATTCCGTTGGTCACAGCCGATGAACCGATGGCAAAAGCCGTGGAGTGGGCGGTATTTCAGCTTTTTGCTTGTAATGGTTTGACAACCTCCCCGCTTGGGCTACAATAGGGGCTATGAAAGCCGCCTCGCCATTGAGCCTGGAAGAGCTGGTAAAAGACCTGCCCGATAATTACACCAACGCGGATCGGGAACTGGTCCAGCGCGCCTATCGCCTCGCCGAACGCGCCCACGACGGGCAAAAGCGCGCTTCCGGCGAGCCGTACATAAACCACTGCCTGGCCGTTGCCGCCATTCTGGCCGGACTGCACATGCCTGCGGATGTCGTCGCGGCCGGTTTATTGCATGATACGGTCGAGGACACCCCGGTAACGCTCATTGACCTGCGCCGCGACTTCGGCGACACCATCGCCAAGCTGGTGGACGGCGTTACCAAACTAACCCAACTGCCGCGCGTCTCACGCGGCGAGCATCAGGAAGAACTCAAGAACAAGGTATCCCATTCAGGAATAATCGAACAGGCTGAGGACGAGCAATCCCTCCGCAACCGTAAACGAACCCTCGCCATCGAAACCCTGCGCAAGACTTTCCTGGCCATGGGCGATGACGTGCGCGTCGTTCTTATCAAACTAGCCGACCGCATGCACAACATGCACACGCTGGGCTTTTTCCCTGACCAGAAGCGCAAGCGCATCGCCCAGGAGACCTTGGATATCTTTGCCCCCCTCGCCAACCGCCTGGGCATCTGGCAAATCAAATGGGAACTGGAAGACCTGGCCTTCCGTTACGTCAATCCTGAAAAGTACAAAGAGATTTCCGAACAACTGGCCGAGCGCCGCGAGCTGCGCGAACAACAGATCGAGCAAATCGTCAACCAGCTCGAGCGTGTCCTGGCTGAGCAGGGCGTCAGGGCAGAAATTTACGGAAGGCCTAAACACATTTATTCAATCTTCAAGAAAATGACCGAGAAGGGGAAATCCTTCGAGATGGTGCGCGACGTGCGCGGCGTCCGGCTGCTCGTCCCGGACGTTCCGGCCTGCTACGCCGCCCTGGGCGTGATCCACACCCGCTGGCGGCCCATCCCGAACGAGTTCGACGACTACATCGCCGTCCCCAAAGATAATTTCTATCAATCCCTGCACACAGCCGTCATCTACGACGACGGCAAACCAGTCGAGGTACAGATCCGCACGCCGGAGATGGACGAAAGCGCAGAGATCGGTATTGCCGCCCACTGGCGCTATAAAGAGGGCGGCCAGCGCGGCAAGTACGACGAGCGCATAAACTGGATCCGCAAGCTAATGGAATGGCGGCCAGACGTGGACGATGCCCAGGAATTCGTGGACAGTATGAAGACGGATGTCTTCAAGGATCGTGTCTACATTTTCACGCCGCGCGGCGACATCATTGACATGCCGGCCGGCTCGACGCCGATTGACTTTGCCTACCACGTCCACACCGATATTGGCAACCGTTGCCGGGGGGCCAAGATTAACGGGAAACTCGTCCCTCTCGAACACGAACTGCATACCGGCGACCAGGTTGAAATCCTGACCGCCAAACACGGCGGCCCCAGCCGTGATTGGCTCAACCCAAGCCTGGGCCTGGTGCGCACCCAGCGCGCCCGCGCCAAGATCCGCGCCTGGTTCAAGAAGCAAGACCGCGAACAGAACCTGGTGCAAGGGAAAGCGCTATTCGAGCATGAAATTCAGCGCCTCGGGCTGTCGGAAATTGACGAGAAGGCTTTAGAAGAAATAGGCCGCAGCTTGGAATTTCGCTCGCTTGAAGACATATTCGTGGCAATTGGGAGCAGCGATCTTTCGGTCGGACGCCTCATCAACAAGCTATTGGAGTCCAAAGAGACTGACGATATTCTGGTCGTCGTACCTGCCACCAGTCCACCACCCTCCACCGGTTCAGTGACCGTGCTCGGCCTCAAGGGTATCCTGACCAATTCGGCCAGATGCTGCAATCCCACACCTGGCGACGAGATCATCGGTTACATCACCCGTGGCCGGGGAGCGACCATCCACCGCCAGGATTGCCCGAATATCCTGCGAATACGTGATCGCGAACGGCTGGTCAAGGTTTCGTGGGGTGAGCACATCCGCACCTACCCGGTGCCGATCCGTATCTCTGCCTATGACCGCCAGGGGCTGGTGGGCGACATCACCAACCTGCTCAACGCCGAAAATGTCAATATCCTGGACGCCAACGTGCGTGTCAGCAAGAATCTGGCTGACTTGCATCTGGTCATCGAGGTCAAAGACATTGCCCAGCTCAGCCGCATTCTCACGCGCATCGAGAATTTGCCCAATGTGTTGGAAGCCCAACGCGTGCGAGGGGGGTAATTTTTAGAGGTTGATGGTATAATGTCGCCGCCTCAGTGGGGATACGCCCCGCTCCGGCGGCGAATATGTTAACCGTCAGCGAAGCGCAGCAACGCATTCTTTCCCATTTTGAGCCTGTCGAGGTCCAGACCCTGTCCCTCGACCAGACTGCTGGCCGTGTCTTGGCGGAGGATATCTGCGCGACGATTGACCTGCCTCCCTTAGATAACTCCAGCATGGATGGCTTCGCCTTGCACGCAGCCGACACACAGGGGAGCAATTCATCCTATCCTGTCACTTTATCGGTCGTGGCAGACATTCCCGCCGGAAATCTAAGCAATATCCTCATTGGGCCTGGCCAGGCTGCCCGCATCATGACCGGCGCGCTGATTCCCGCCGGAGCAGATGCAGTTGTCACGGTTGAAGTTACCGACCAGAGCCGGGAACCAGGCGCGCCCGCGCCAAAAGCCGTCTCGGTATACCAGCCCGTCCAGCCGGGCGAAAACATCCGCCATCGGGGTGATGACATTTATGCCGGTTCGATCGTGCTGGCGCGCGGCCGCCGCCTGCGCGCCCAGGACTTGGGCTTGCTGGCCATGCTCGGAGTTTCGAAGGTGCAAGTATATCGCTCGCCGCGATTGGCCATATTTTCGAACGGTGATGAGTTGATTCTGGTCGAAGCGCCGCTCATGCCCGGTAAAATCCGCGACGCCAATTCATATACCCTGTCAATTCTGGCTGCACAGGCTGGCGCAGAAGTTATTCCTCTCGGCATCGCCCCCGATGAGCGCGCGGCGATACATAAACTGCTCGACCTGGCCGTGGACGCAAAAGCCGATCTCATCGTCTCCTCGGCGGGCGTCAGTGTGGGCGCGTACGATTTCGTCAAGCAGGTGGTCGAGGAGCAGGGCTGCCTCGAGTTTTGGAAAGTAAACATGCGTCCGGGCAAACCGCTCGCCTTCGGCCTTTATCAAGGTATCCCATTCTTCGGCCTGCCCGGCAACCCGGTCTCGGCCTTCATCGGTTTCGAGGTCTTCGTGCGGCCTGCCCTGGAAAGGCTCAGCGGCGCGGCTTCACAGCCGCCTCCCCGTCGACGCGCCCGGCTGGCTGAAGCGATTGATTCCGATGGCCGCGAGAGTTACCTGCGGGCTGTGGTCACAGAAGAAAATGGGGCGCTGCTTGCCCGGCTTACCGGCCACCAGGGATCGGGGAATTTGCTCTCTTTAGTGCAGGCAAATGCTTTACTGATTGTGCCCTCTGGGGTAAAATCGCTGCCTGCAAGCGCAGAAGTAGAAGTCTGGATGCTTTAGGAAATCGGATCAACTTATGGACAAAGGCTTCAAATGGGCTTCGATCATGGCTGCCATCCTGGGTGTGCTGGATGCTGCCTATTTGTTCGTTCTAAAACAGACCAGCATCACCGCCTTGTGCCTCAACTCCGGAGATTGCGCCACTGTCAACGACAGCCGCTACTCGGAAATTTTCGGCATTCCCGTCTCGCTGCTTGGTCTGCTGGCATACCTGACCATAATTGGCATCCACGCCCTGGAAACGCGCAGCCGGTTCTTCGAACAGAACGGCAAACTGCTCGTTTTCGGCCTCAGCCTGGCTGGGGTGGTGTTCTCGGCTTATCTGACTTACATATCCAAGTATGTCATTGACGCCGTCTGTCCGTTTTGCGTGGCTTCGGCCATTTTCATCACCATCATTTTCGTCCTTTCGATCGTCCGTCTGATGGGACAAACCGAGCTTTAGGAGGAAACTTATGCCCCGCATTCGTTGCCATTACGTTGATTGCATCTTTCTGGACGAGGGATATTGCAGCGCCGCGGCAGTTGAATTTGACGCCGATACCGGTTGCGCCACATATGCCCCTAACGAAGAAGCCGCCAAAGCCGGTGACTTGGAAGAAGAAGAGCTGAAGGAATGGGAGGAAGACGAGCTCGAGGACGAAGAAAATTTGTGGTTGGATGAAGACGAAGACGAAATTTAAGGAGTTCTCTTATGCGACTTTATGTGGATAGCTCGAAGTGCTCAGGCTGCAACGCCTGCCGCGTCGCCTGCTCGCTGAACCTGTTTGGCGAGAGCAACCCAAAAAAGGCGGCGCTGGTCATCGAACCCCATTTCCCTGCCGAGGGCGTGTACAAAGTCAGGGTCTGCACGCAGTGCGGCGACTGCGCCGCGGTCTGCCCGACCGAGGCCATCAAACTGAACGAGCGCGGCGCCTACTACGTGGATTTCGCCGAGTGCAATCTGTGCGAGGCCTGCGTGCCGGAGTGCCCGGAGGACGTGATGTTCCTGCGTGCCGAGCTGGCAAACACGGCCTGGGAGTGCGACCTGTGCGGCGACTGCGTGGCTGTCTGCGGCACCAGCGCCCTGTGGATTGCTGAATAAGGAGGCGGATATGAATGGCTATGGTGGAAACATTCTGCGTGTCAACCTGACGGAAGGCAAAATCAGCAAGGAACCCATGCCGCCCGAAGTGGCGCGCGATTTCATCGGCGGGCGCGGTTTCGGCGCGTATTTCCTGTTCAAGGAAGTACCCAGGGGAGCTGACCCGCTTGGCGCGCAAAACAAACTCATCATTTCAAACGGCCCGTTCTCCGGCATGTTGGTGCCAGGCGGCGGTAAATGTGACTGGACGACCAAATCCCCGCTGACGGGCGGCTACGCATCCGCCTCGCTGGGCGGCCATTTCACCGCAGAAATGAAATACGCCGGTCTTGACAACATCATTCTGGAGGGCATCAGCCCGAAGCCAGTCTACCTGTTCATCGAAGATGACAAAATCGAGCTGCGGGATGCAGCAGCTTTGTGGGGCAAAGGCACCATCCAGGTCGAGAAGCAATTCAAAGATAAATTTGGCGAGGAATATCAGGTGGCGGTCATCGGCCCCGGCGGTGAAAAGCTGGTCTCCTACGCCAGCATCAACCACGACTATGGCCGCCAGGCCGGCCGCGGCGGCGTCGGCACGGTGATGGGCGTCAAGAAAGTCAAGGCCATCGTCATTCATGGCACCCGCTCCGTGCCGGTGGCGGATAAGGAAGCCTATCGCAAGGCCGGTATGGCCCTCTACAAGGCCTGCAAAGACGCCGAATTTCTGCCGGAGTGGACGCGCTACGGCACGACCGTCGTCACCAGTTGGTGCGACGAGGTCGGCGCGCTGCCCACCCGCAACTTCAGCGCCGGTTCATTCGAGGCAG
This sequence comes from Chloroflexota bacterium, assembly GCA_043823965.1. Lineage (GTDB taxonomy): Bacteria > Chloroflexota > Anaerolineae > Anaerolineales > Villigracilaceae > CG2-30-58-95. The sequence goes on along the minus strand of JBDRTP010000075.1, from coordinate 1,300 downwards.
GCAAGGATTTGTACGGCCCGGTGATGCGCGAGAAAATCGTCATCACCGACAAGGGCTGCTTTGGCTGCCCCTCGCCATGCGGAAAGTACAGCCGCTCGAAGAAATACAACCTCGAAGTCGAAGGCCCCGAATACGAGACCATCGGCATGATGGGCTCCAACCTGGGCATCTCCGATATCGAGGCCGTCGCCAAACTGAACCTGCTATGCGATGACCTGGGCATCGACACCATCTCCGCCGGTTCAGCCATCGGCTGGGCGATGGAGTGTTACGAGAAGGGCATCTTCACCAAAAAAGACACCGACGGCCTCGAGCTGAAATTTGGCAACGCCGAGGCGGCCTTCACGCTGGTTGAGAAGATTGCGAAGAAAGAGGGCCTCGGCGCGCTGCTATCCGAAGGCGTAAAGAAGGCTTCCAAAAAGATCGGCAAGGGCAGCGAAAAGTTTGCCATCCACGTCAAGGGTATGGAGCAATCGGCTTACGCCACGCACAACGCCACCGCCATGCTCATTTCCTACATGACCTGCGACGTGGGCGCGCATCACAACCGGGCCTGGGCCATCACCTACGATTTGCAGGTCGGGCGCGACAAGGTCGTGCCGGAAAAAGTCGCGCGTGTCATCTGGCTGCAAAACTTCCGCCCGATGTTCGACGTGCTTGGCGGCTGCCGCCTGCAATGGGTGGAACTGGGCATTGACCGCGAGCTGTACGTGCCGGCCATCGAGGCCATCACCGGCATCCGCCGCACCTGGGAAGACCTGGAAAAGACCGGCGAGCGTATCTGGAACCTGACGCGCATGTTCTGGGCACGCGAGAACGAGGATTTTGGCCGCGAATGGGACATGCCCGCCCCGCGCTTCTACGAAGAACCGCCAACCACGGGCGTGACCAAAGGCCAGATTACCAAACTCGAAGATGTCAACCGCCTGCTGGATATGTACTACGAGCAGCGCGGCTGGACTCCGGACGGGATGCCAACCCCTGTCACATTGGGGCGGCTGGGGTTAGCGGAGTTGGTAGCCTGGCAAGAAGAGAGGAGAGAATAGAGAGTAGAGAACAGTTGACTACTCTCTACTCTCTACTCTCTACTCTCTGCTCTCTAATTGTCTATGAGCGCAACCCTACGCCCCAGCGGGGCACTGAGATCGTATATCGGCGAGCGCGACGAAATCCAGGTCGAGTCTGGCCGCACCGTCCGCGAGACGCTCGTGTCGCTCGGCATCCCGCCGGAACTCATCGCGCTGGTGGTGGTCAATGCTGAGCAGCAATCGAAGGATTACGTGATACAGGAGGGGGATGT
>JBDRTP010000074.1:0-11413 GCA_043823965.1 Chloroflexota bacterium | reverse complement strand
TGCCCTGCTCACGCGCGGCAAGCCCCGCGACTACTTCGATCTATATTTCTTACTGCGTAAGGGACTGATAACGCCGGCGATGAAACCAAAACTGGAGATAGTCAGGGGCACACTCCAGGAAGCAAAACCGAACTTTTCTGCTGAACTGGCGCAATTCCTGCCTCGATCATACCTGGGGTTGATGAGAGACTTCCGCACTACTTTATGTGAAGAATTTAGCAGGCACGGGATTTAGCCAGCGATGGTTTTTACCATACTGGTGGCGCCGAGCCGCACCAGGAACAATTCCCGGCGCAGCTCAACCGGCCAGGTACGGGCGATCTCGTGGTCTTCCGGGCGCGAGCCCACCAGCCCTTCGGCTTCGCTCAAGATAACGCTCATCTCGCCTTTTGAGCACGTTCCAGAGTTGGGGCAGTTCGTTGAGTTTGGCCTCCCACAGCCACCTGCCCACCGGCGCAACGCGTGGATCACCCTGGGCAGTGACTTTCGCGCCCCTGGTAACTCTCCGGGCGCTTGTGCCCCGCAGGGGTACTCGTACATGGTACTGAATTCGAGAATGTGAAATTCCCTGCCATTCCGCCCAGCGCAGCGGGCATGGCGATGATCACCTCCTGAACCCGATATTCTTCGACCAGCTCGGGGATCTTCGCCAGGTTTCCATGCACACGAACCCCATGGATGACAGCCCCCTGCTTAAAAGAATCATCATCCACAAACCCAACCGGTTCTAAAGAGATCATACGGCTGGTGCGCATCTCCCCGACCACCATCTCCCGCGCGCCCAGAAGGCTTAAGATACAAGTGTCACTGCGAGCACATTCGCTTCGCTCAGTGTAAACTCCGCGAAGATATTCTAAGCAGTCTCCTGGTCCGCGAGGGGATTGCTTCCCTTCGGCAGCCCTTCGACTTCGCTCAAGGCTTCGGCTCAGGGGAGCGCTCAGGGCAGGCGTCGGGAAGAATGCCCTCCTCGCAATGACAGATGGCGGGGCAATGACAGTGGGAAAGACCCTTTGGGTTGAGGAAACCCAAAGGGCCTGTAGAGGGGTGAAGTTCGGAAAGATCACGCCACCGGGTCATCGGGGTGGGCTTCGTCCCACATGGCGACCAGGTCAGCGCTGGTCTTGCCAATGTTAGCCCGGCGGAGATATTGCCGCTAAAGGTGCCCGCTGCGTTGATGGCCTTCTTGACGGCGCTATCCACCCGGTGGGCGACGTCGAAGGTTCCGTCCAGGCCGACTTTGGGCTGGTAGGTGCCCAGCCCCTCCAGCTTGACGCCGCGCCCGGCGCGGTTGAAGAAGATGATGGCATCGCGCAGCTCTTTGAGCACCAGCGAGATTTCGCCTTCGGTCGCGCCGGTGCGGTCGGCCATGCTTCGACAAGCTCAGCAGAGCGGTAGCGGGTCAACTCGCCCTCCTGGACGGTCTGGCCCAGCTCGATGCGTGGGCGATAGGTGTTGATTGCGCCAATTCGGGTTGCCATACGAAATGCCTCCTTTTCTGGAAAAAACTGTGAGATGCGCCCTATTCCAGGGGGAGTGACTGTGCCAGCCGACTGTCGCTCGTCCTACCGCGGTCATGCCCACGATACGAAGACCATCATCCGACCACACAAAGTGTTTCCGCCAATTGTCTTCTCTTGGATTGTACAGAGACACTTCTTCTCCAGAGACCGTATCCACCGCCACCAACCGGTCAGCCTTCCTGCGGTTGCAATGGAAGCAAGACAAGGCAAGATTGTCAAGATCAGCCGTCCCGCCCTTTGAAAGTGGAATCACATGATCTACTGTGAATGGTACATACTGCCAGCGTTCCAATGTATGACAATACTCACACAATCCCCCGGCGCGTTGGCGGACCAAATTCCGAATCGCAGGCCGTATTTTACCCCCTGAAGCCACTACGTCCCCCTATATTTCTCTGTCTGAATGAGATTTCGAACTACGCGATTCACAAAACTCAGGTAGTCGTCTATCTCCTCATACCGGTCAAGCTCTTTTTCTTCCTCAACGCTCAATCGAGAACCACATTGCTTGAGAAGTAATTCTTCAATCCGAGCATGTATCAAACGAGAAGCTTTGAAAACAGGCAACCCTTCCTCAAGTTCAATGCGCACAGCACTTTCCAAAGGAAGAGAAGCAGGCAGACTTTGCAGCCTGGGAAGTGGATATACGCGTCTCATTCATCTCTACGCCTTTCTAACCCAGCAGGGAATACCATTCCTTGCACGCCAGTATATCACATCTCAATTTTAGCATTTCTTCAGGCAACTACATCCCCCGGAAAGCGGTCCTCACGATCGCCATTCCACCGGCATGACCCACGGGTCATCCTGGGCAGTGACTTTTGCGCCCTGATAACTCTGATGGCGCTCGTGCCCCGCAGGGGTACTCGTACATATTGCGGAACTTCAGGATGTGAAATTTCCTGCCACCCCGCCCCATGCGTCGCCCGCGGTAGAAGACCGGGCCGGGTGAATCGCATTTGATCCACAGGGCAACCAGGGCAAAGAATGGGGATAGTACAAGTAGCCCCCAACTTCATAATAATTCCACAAATTCATCTACAGTCAAACCGGTGTCGCGGATAATCTTCCGCAAAGTGCCTTTGGGGATCGTTTTACCTGGATGAATGGACACAATTGTCCATCGGCCATTGGGATGACGATAAGTGGCATGACTCCCCGATTGCCGGATGCGTAAAAACCCAAGAGCTTCCAATACTCGGACAACTTGCCCAGAGCGAACATCAGGTAGCCTGAGAGACATAGGCCATCAGACCGCGACGGTCACCAACTCGGGCATGGGAATTGGATCACCAACAGCCCGGCGAGACTCGATGCACAGAGCAATCGCATCCTTGATATTTTCTAAAGCCTCTTCATAAGTCTGACCATCTGTATAGCACCCTGGTATGACAGGGCACTCTGCCAGGTAGATACCCTCTTCCGGATCATACTCGATGACCACAGGGAAGTTATACTCTTTCATAGGTCACCTCTTTTCAGTCGTAATAAAATTGTACCACGATCCAAATTCAGCACCTCCACCTTCTCCAACAGCGCCCACAACAGCCTATGCTATCGATCACGTCTAACAGCTACCTCCGCCCAGTGAAGCCACATTATATAATCCTCGTGCATCTCGTATCCCGCCTGATCTGGAAGCCCTGCCCGGCTCAGTTTTTTTCAGTGTCGTCCGGTATTTTTCTTCGAAACTACGCACTTTGCTCTGGGCCAGAAACAGGCGCTGCTTCAGGCTGGACAACCGCATGGCCGCGCCATGCGTGATGATGGCTTCTCGCTCGACCTGCGAGAGTGATAGGAAAGTATTTTCGATTTGTGCAGTCGCATCGGCAGACATCTTGCACCTCCGAATGATGGGACACATCAGAAAGCAGTCTCCAGACTCCCCGCCAACCCCAGAGCCAGTCCAGGTCGAGCATAGCCACAGCCGTCACCCCCAATCGTTCGGCCTCAGACAGGATCAGCGCATCCTGAGGCAACAAGTGATAGGCGCCGATGAAGTGGCGCATACGATCCTCCAACGGCCCGACAACCGTGGAGACTGCCAGATCCTCTGCACGCACGGGTGTCAGTGGAATAGCAGCCAGTAATTGCCGGAAGCGTTCCAGTTCAGGCACGCAGGCGTCGAGAAGATCGGGATGGTCAGCGATTTGCTCGCTCATGCGCCGGATAAAGGCTTGCGCTGCTTCTGCGTGGGGGTTATCGTCGCAGGCACGCACTGCCAAGCAGCAGCGATGTATCCAAAACCAATTGGGAAGGGAGTGGGACTGTCGCATCCGCCAAGTCGTGCAAAGCCATTAAACCCCCCCTTCAACGACTTGTAACCAGAATTCATCGTCTCGCGGGGGCAGCCTGCTCATCAGTTCCACCAGGCCTCCTACCGGATCACCCAGAAGCGCCTGCAAGCGACGGGACTTGGCAACGAGTTCCTGCTGACGCTGGCGAAGCTCGGGGGACATTGGCAGCCGTTGCGCTTCCTGCTCCAGACCACGCAAGCGCTGGTATTCATCCACACCGATCAGGACAGCCATCGGCTGTCCACGGCGTTCTAGGATGAAGCGCTTCCCGCCATAAGCGGTTTGCCCAATCAGGCTGGCGAATTTGCTCTTGGCTTCGGCCATGCCAATCAGTTGCCCATATTTGCCTCCAACGGGTCAAGATGACCAAATTGTAATACATCTTGACCACACAGACAAGGACGAAAATGTAATGCGTGATGAACCGCGGAGATACAGCGATCGTAACTACTCAGGCCAACCCTGTACGGTCTTCTGGAGATGAATTTTGAACACGGATTTCACGGATTTACACGGATTTTTTTGATTTTTCCGTGAGATTCCGGTGCGCCAGGACAAGCCTGGTTGGTCTAGTGAGCTGAAAGGAGTTCACCGTATGAATTACTCGTAACATACGTAGTCAAACGAGCGCAAGACGGAGTAATCCGTCTAGGCGAAGCCTCGTGCGACAAAGATGCAAGCCGTAGCGCAAGCGAACCCAAAACGGCCTCGTTACACAAAGAGAGAGTGGTCAACCTGCCGGATAAGGCGAAACCAGCACTGACGACGAAGAAACGAGAGTAAGCAGTTGTCAGGCTCTCCGGGGTGAAAGGGGACGGCGTGTGTCGAAAGAACAACCGAGGAACCTGGGAGACCCGCCAGAAGGAAGAGACGAAACCGGAAGACATAACGGTAAGTCAGTTCTGAGCGGGGGTCGGAGAGGCCCATAGTAGCGAAGAAGCAGGGTAATGCCTGTGGAGCGAAGGGGCCTTACTGAGAGAATGCTTCAAACAAAATGTGAGGAAAACCGCTTGAACACAGAATGTTACACTACGGATGAACTGGTAAAAGAAACTGGAAGGCAGAGAAGCCGGAAAGTGGCGATACCGGAGAAACTTTCCACACTGAGGGCGAAGCTGGGCCAAAAGGCCAAACAGGAGCCGGGGTATCGGTTTTACGCATTGTATGATCGGATATACCGGCGAGATACGCTGGAAACAGCATGGCGGATGGTGGCGGCAAACAAAGGTGCGCCGGGAGTAGATGGGATGAGTATCGAACGCGTCCTTGAGACACCTGGCGGGGCTGATGAGTTGATAGCCACCCTCCAGAGTGAGTTGAAAAGCAAGACGTATCAGGCACAGCCGGTGCTGCGAGTGTACATTCCGAAGGCAAATGGAAAGCAACGCCCGTTGGGTATCCCGACAGTGCGTGACCGGGTGGTACAGATGGCGACAGTACTGGTACTTGAGCCGATATTCGAGGCCGACTTTCTGGACAGTTCGTATGGATTTCGGCCTGGGAGGTCGGCCCACCAAGCGTTGGCGGCCATCAGGCGCAATCTGGAAGCAGGGTACACGGCGGTATACGATGCCGACCTGAGTGGATACTTTGACAGCATCCCACACGACAAGTTGATGAAAGCGGTAGAGATGCGAGTAAGTGATCGAAGTGTGCTGCACCTGATACGGATGTGGTTGAAAAGCCAGGTGGTAGAACGGAAGCCCGGCGGAGGGAAGACCAAGAGTAGTCGGCAGGCAAAGGGAACGCCGCAAGGAGGAGTAATCTCGCCCTTGTTGGCGAATATCTACTTGCATTGGTTTGACAAGGTGTTCCATTTCGCCAGTGGGCCAGCCACGTGGGCAAAAGCCCGGCTGGTGCGCTACGCCGATGACTTCGTGGTGATGGCGCGTTATCAAGGGAAAGAACTGGTGAGTTTCATTGAGGCGAAGTTGGAAAACTGGATGGGGCTGCAACTCAATCGAGAAAAGACCCGACTGGTGAACCTGACAGAAGCGGAAGCGAGCCTGGACTTTCTGGGGTACACATTTCGGTATGAGCGAGACCTGAGGGGCAAGCCGAAGAAGTACTTGAACGTGACGCCCTCGAAGAAAGCGTTGAAGCGAGAGCGAGAAGTCCTGCGCCAGATGACCGGGCCGCAGATGTGCTACAAGCCAATCCCGATGATGGTGGACGATTTGAACCAACATCTGAGGGGCTGGGCCAACTACTTCTCGTTTGGATACCCACGCATGGCCTACCGGAAGATCAATTGGTATGTGTTGCATCGCATGAGTATTCACCTGCGCCGCCGCAGTCAGAGACCTTTTCGACCGCCTGAAGGAGTAAGCCTTTACCAACATCTGCATCAACTCGGACTGGTGTATCTGTAAGACCTGTGAATGCCTGAGGCGAGAACTTTCAGGAGAGCCGGATGCGGGAAATCCGCACGTCCGGTTCGATGAGGGGGGAGTAGGGCGCATGGCATGGCATACGGTAACTGAGCCACGAAAGGGAAAACCCGGACACAGAAGTACCCCGCAGCCTAAACAATGTTCCCTGCTCCTCTACTCTACTGTCCTGAATTTGCTTGAATCAAGGTTCTACAAAAACAGGCTGAGCAGTTACGAGACGTCAATGTAACCCACGTCCCGAGCGTAGAGCAGATGGCTCTTGGTTTCGTGAGCAGAACCTCTACTATATAAAATTACCGTTCAACATTTGCCTTGAACGCGCACGTGTACCTGTGACAACGAATGCTCCGCCGCAAGTGCAGGCAAATCTTCTAATAATGTGTCGTTGCGAGCGTTCCCATTCGCTGCCCCTTCGCAAAGAACGCTCAGGGCTTCGGCTCACCTGTGCCTGCGCCACAGGTGCAGGCAGGGCATGCTTTGCGAAGCAATCTCCTGGCCGATGAGGGGATTGCTTCCCTTCGGCAGGTTCCCCGCTGGCGCGGAACTGCTCAGGGCAGGCGTCGGGAAGAACGCCGTCTCGCAATGACACGTGGGGCGGATGTCATGGTTATACTGAGTTGGTCGGAGCGGGTATACTCCTGCTCACGGAGACCAACTTATGGACAAGGATGAAAGTCTTGCGAAGTTTGAACAGTACTTGTGGCGACGATTTCCGGAGCGTCGCACACCGGTGGACTATCTCAGCGATATTCGTCAGTTCAGGGCCGTATGCCAGAAACCCTGGCGAGCAGTGACCATGCATGACATCGATGCCTTTGTGGATCAACAGCGGGCCAGCGGACTGAAATCAGCCACGGTCAATCGTCGCGTGGCGGCGTTGAAAACGTTCTTCGACTTTCTGGCCGAAGAGAGCGACGACTTGAGTTGGCCCAATCCGGTACATTTCAAGCGTCACGCTGGCAAGCGTCCGCGCTGTCTGCCGCGGGACATACGTGACGAAGACATCGAACAGGTGTGGAGTGTGATCGCTTCTGCCCGGGATCGAGCATGGTTTGCTTTGATGGTAAGGGGCGGGCTGCGCGTGGGAGAAGTCGTGGACATGAAATTGGGTGACGTGATCAGTAAGCCAGAAGGAGAACAAGTGGCCAGGCTGCGGGTGTGTGGGAAGGGGCGCAAGGAACGGGTGATCTGGCTGACGGCGGATGCCTACGCAGTTCTGGAAGACTGGCTCGCACGGCGTCCGGAGAACGAAACCGGGAATGTTTTTCTGAACGAGCGTGAGCAGCCGTTGAGCGCCAACGGGATTGAGTGGCTGCTGCACCGCTATGGCAGGTAAGCCGGGATCAACCTGACGCCGCACCAACTTCGGCATACCTTTGCGCGGCAGCTGACCGAAGCGGGCATGCCGGTGACCAGTCTGGGCAACCCACCTGCCAGAGTCCATCCGGCAGGCCAGCCTGGACTATGTGAAACGTCGCTTGCATACCTGGCCTGCCAGGAGACGCCGCGCCCGCGCCATGAACCTGTTGAGCGAGCTGGGCCGCCTGTGGGACTGGTTCCTGGCGCATCGCCCCATCTCACATTTGGGCGAACTCGGCCTGAAAGACCTGTGGGACTACCAGACCGACCAACAGGCCAAAGACTATGCGGCTGGCACCATCAATCGCCGGTTGGATTACGTGATCGGCATTGCCCGTGAACTAGCGGAACGAGACCAGCCCGTAGATCAGAGCGTTTTCCGCTTGCGCTGCCTGCCGCGTCCAGAAAGCCTGCCACGCCACCTGAGAGAAGCCGACAGCCAGCGCCTGGAAGACTTCCTGCACCAACGGCTCGACACCCCAGACCCACGTCTCCGTCTCGAAAACGCCTGCCTGTTAGTCTTGCTCCACAGCGGCCTGAGGGCGGGTGAGTGCACTGACCTGCGTTTCCAGGACCTCGACCTGCCCGGCAAACGCCTGATCGTCCGCCAGGGCAAAGGCCAACGCGACCGGCTGGTCTATCTCTCCGAGATCACCTGTCGTGCGATCCAAACGTATTTGCAGGAAAGCCCTCGGCGTCAGACCGACCCCTTATAGCTCCAAAAAAACGGCAAGCCGATCTCGACCGGTTGGCTGCGTAACCACGTCGCCTGTATCGGTACAGCCGCCGGTATCGAAAACCTGTTCCCTCACCGCCTACGTCACACCTGTGCAACACGCTTGCTGAATGCCGGAATGGACATCACCCGCATTCAGAAGCTCCTCGGCCACGAGATGATTAGCACGACCATGATCTATGCCCGTGTCCAGGACGCGACCGTTGAAGCCGATTATCGCCAGGCCACCAGCCGGATCGAACGCCAGCAAACGCCGCTCTCAAACCAACCAATTGCGGTGGTCAACTGGCCAACTCAAGCTGTTAAGGTGCAAGAGACTATTGACAACTCAGTATAATCATTGCGAGCGGTTTGTGCGAAGCAATCTGTCGGTTGTCAGGGTGAGATTGCTTCGTTCCTCGCAATGACACCTGGCGGGAAGGAGGGGATTGCTTCGTTCCTCGCAATGACAGGGGGGAAGGAGGGGATTGCTTACCACTTCGTGGCACACGTCGTCGGGAAGAACGCCCTCCTTGCAATGACAGATCGGCAATGAGCGCCCTCGCAAGGACACAATGTGCGTTTTTACTTTACCTGCAAGTACACAGGTACATATCGGCAATTTGCGCCGAGTAGGCCTTCGGCAGTACACAGTAAGAGGGGACATTCTCGATGCGATGCAATCGGAATGTGAAAGCGAATGTCCCCTCCTGGTCAGATATACTTATGACACTGGATCATCGGGATGCTCGCTGTTCCACAGCGCCACCAGATCATCTGGGGATTTACCGACGTTCTGTCGTTTGGCGATATCCCCGGTGAATGTGCCCGGCGCGTTCAGGGCGTTCCTGATGGCGCGGTCGAGGCGGTGGGAAACATCGAAGCCGCCATCCAGGCCGATTGAGGGGAGATAGCTGCCCAGGCCTTCCAGTTTAACGCCCCGCCCGGCGCGGTTGAAGAAGATGACAGCATCGCGCAGCTCGGTGAGCACGATGCGCACTTCGCCTTCGTTGAGGCCGGTGCGGTCAGATGAATAGCGGGTGAGTTCATTTCTGGATTCACGCTGGTGATGACGCAGCACCAACCACCAAGACAGCGATCTGCTTGTAGCCGAAGACGGTATTGTCGCTCAAACCGATGAAGTCGGCGGATAGGGATAACGCCAGGCTTAATCAGGTTGAGTTATTTTTCCCCGCACAAAGGTCAGAAACTCCCTTATCGCCTCTTGATGATTGCTGCTGATATGACTTTCGACCACGTTTGTTTCGGAACCATCGTGAAAGTGTCGCGGGAAGGTCTTGATAGATTGCCAACGCTGATGTGGCACGTTATCATGTCGATAAATCGTATCGTCAATCGCTCGTCGCTCCCAATGATAGCTGTAGCGATCGGCAAGTTTCAGCGAAAACCACACATCCACAAAGCTGCCGTCAGTGAGGATAATCCGCAATTCATCGATGTCGGGAATAGTTGCCTCCACTACAACATCAACAAACTCAACTTCGGCGATCTCCCGCAGTTGCTTGACATCCTTTTGTGTCATGAGAGTGTATCAAGTAGCTGTTGAAGTCGGTCCCGCTTGTATTCCAAATGATCCAGGCGTTGCAGATCTTGCCAGGTATCGGCTTCTTCAAGCGTACCGTTTCGATAGTGCCCATCCATCTCCTCAACACTAACGACATTGTGACGACTTGTGATCTCAAATATATCCGCTTGAATCGTTCGAAGCTGACGTTCAAGGTAACTATGCAACCCCCTCCGAATCAAATCATCTTCGGGAATATGGAGCTCTTCTGCAACCTCACTAAGAATGGCGATTGTTTGTGAAGCCATAACTATCTCTCTTCCTGCCAAGAAATATGGTGGGGCAATTATACACCACATGCCATACCTCGCACTCACGCCACTCCCCCCCTCGTCGCAGGGTGAACGCATCATAGACATCTGTTCTACGAACAGGGTACAATATGTCACCTTGCAATGACACGTGGGGCGGATGTCATTGCGAGCGGTTTGTGCGAAGCAATCTCCTGGCCTGCGAGGGGATTGCTTACCACTTCGTGGCACACGTCGTCGGGAAGAACGCCCTCCTCGCAATGACAATGGGCAAACAACTTCAATCAAATACCGCGAAACTTTTGAACACATAGGGGAAGATTCTATCTCCATTCCCGCTTTCTATATCCTGGATAACTTGAACGGCTTCAGCCAAAGTACTCACCAAATAGTCCGGTTGTATTCTTTGTCGAAATAATTCCTCGATAATATACGGCTTGCGACTGCCCACCAAAAAAGTGCATACACCAGAAGATCTTCCCGCGGCTATATCTGTAATGCCATCGCCAATGAGAAAGGAATTCACCAAATCGATATCCAAATTCTGTTTGGCTTGCTTTAGTAAACCAGGTTTTGGCTTCCTACAGTCACACTCAACTCGATACTCTTCCAGCACAGCCTGGGGATGGTGCAGACAATAGTATATCGCGTCTAAACGCGCGTCCGCTTTGTCAAGTTCTCGGTGCATTTTGTCTGTCATTGCCTCGAGAAGGGATGGGGTGAATTTCCCCTTGGCGATCCCCGGTTGATTTGAAACCACTACTGCCAGCAAGCCCATTTCGTTGATCATACGAATTGCCTCGCATACACCAGGCAGGAGGCAAAACTCATCAGGATTGGCCGGTGAATCGACCAGGCCAAAATCCGGGTTATACACCATAGCATTGATCGTGCCATCCCGATCCAGAAAAACCGCCCTATTCGTCATATGCCTAAAAATTTACCAGAACCTTGGCGCCTTCGAAGTCGAAATCATAAGGCATCTCGCGCAAGCCTTCGGCTGCCATCGCCTTCCGTAAGCGCGCCTTGTGGCTATTTGGGCAGTAGAACGTAAAAAATCCCCCTCCACCCGCTCCCATGATCTTGCCGCCCAGCGCGCCATTTTCCCTGGCAACGTCGTACCAACGATCAATGTTGCTGTCGCTGATCTTGTCCGAACGCCGCTTCTTGTTTTGCCAGTGCTCGTCCAGGAGCAAACCAAAGCGATCCAAATCCCCCGCTTCCAGCGCTTCCTTGATCCGATAGCCCAATTCTTTGATGCGGTGCAGGCTATCCACCATCGCGGCATCACCG
>JBDRTP010000073.1:0-13682 GCA_043823965.1 Chloroflexota bacterium | reverse complement strand
CTCGAAGACTTTATCCAGCACCTCAGCGTAGCAGGTTGCCTGGATAGCGGCGCGGAACTGCCTCACCAGCGTCTCCTGGATCAACATATCCACCTCGCGCTCCAGGCGGACGCGCTCGCGGCGTGACCAGTCTCCGCTCTGGCGCAGGTACTCCCTGTGACGGGCAATGGCCTCTGCCAGTTCGCTGAAACCTGTCGCCTGGGTGGCGATGGTGCGCAGTATGGGGGGGATCCATAGCGATTTGGAAGACTGGGCGGGGGCGTCCACAATTTCCACTTTACCATGATGCTGAAAGACTCTCCGCACCGGATGCGCCAGTTCCAACATGCCGCGCAGGGCGCGTTCGGTGTTTTCCACGCCCGGCTGGTCGGCCTTGTTTACGACCAGGATGTCGGCGATCTCCAAAATTCCAGCTTTGATGGCCTGGATATCATCCCCGAAGCCCGGCGCCTCGACCACCAGCGTGGTGTGCGCCAGACGAGCGATATCCACCTCGGCTTGTCCCGCGCCGACCGTTTCGATGAAGACGATCTCGTAGCCGGCGGCGTCGAAGACCTGCGTCAGGGCAGCCGTGGCATGGGCCAGGCCTCCCAGCGAGCCGCGCGTGGCCATCGAGCGGATGAATACATCCGGGTCGCCGGAAAGGTCGCGCATCCGTACCCGGTCGCCGAGCAACGCGCCGCCGGTGAACGGGCTGGTCGGATCCACGGCGACGATGGCGACGCGTTTCGTCGTCTGCTTGCGGTAGTAGAGCGCCAGTTGGTTGACGAGCGAGGATTTCCCTGTCCCCGGCGCGCCGGTCACGCCGATCAGGTGCGCCTGTCCTGTGTGGGGAAAGAGGCTATCGAGGGCGGCGCGGCCTTCGGCTGTGTCGTTCTCCACCTGGGTCAGCAGGCGGGAGAGCGCCAGTCGGTCGCCGGTAAGAACGGAGTCAACCAGGGTCATCAGTCATTCCTTACGCATTACGTCTCACGTCTAATGTCTAATGTCTAACGTCTCATGTCTCACGTTTTACGTATTACGTATTACGTCTTACGTACTTCTTGCCCATAATGCGCAAAACGTAAGGCATAATCACTTCTCACCAAGCACAACCTCGCGCACATCCCGCACGATGTCGTCGGTAGAGGTGCCGGGACCGTAAATGCCGGCAACGCCCATCTTTTTCAAGAGCGGTACATCTTCATCGGGGATGATGCCGCCCAGGAAGATTTTGACGTCCTCCTGACCATTGGTCTTGAGCAACTCGATCACGCGCGGGAGGAGCGCCATGTGGGCGCCGGAAAGTATGGAAAGCCCGACCGCATCCACGTCTTCTTGAAGAGCGGCCTCGGCGATCATCTCCGGGGTCTGGCGCAAGCCGGTGTAGATGACTTCCATGCCGGCATCCCGCAGAGCGCGGGCGACCACCTTGGCGCCGCGGTCGTGACCATCCAAACCTGGTTTGGCAACTAAAACGCGGATCCTTCGACCCTTCGACGGGCTCAGGGCATCGCCTTGCTCAGGACTAGTTTTTCGTTCAGTCATGGTTTCCTCAAACGGAAGATTCTTCGAACGAATTATACTATGGCTACTTGACATGTTGTGCGTGCGGATATAAAATCTGCTCATGCTCATCTGCTCCAGGCACTCCGGAATTAACTGTAATGTAAGCTTGAATATGGTGAGGGTGTGCTATACTGATACTGCCCGCCGGAAATTTACCCGGTCTTCGTTTGGCAATTTTAGCAATAGACTGTAACGTATAGGCGACCTATGCAGAGGGAAAACTCTCCTGACTTGCGTGTTTCCTGGCCCGTTTGGGCTGATTTCCTGCGCCGCCGAGGATTAGAGAACCTGGCTGCCTGGGCGTTGGAGGCTGCCGGGCCGCTGACCCTGCTCGGCGCGCAGGCGCTCTACTTCGGAGGGCCGCTCATGCGTCCGGCCTTTTCGAGCGCCCAGCTCGATGCGCTGGCGCATCTGCTCGAAGATGGCGAAGAGACGCAGGCGTTCGCCGCTTTTCTGCGAGAGGAAGGCATTGCGTGAACTGGATCGGATTGACTGGCTTCGGGTTCGTTATTCTCAGCGCAATCCTAATGGCAAGCCTGGCTTTCTTGCGCCGGAAGTCCACGCCGGTATTTCGAGAGATACCCGCTTTCGCCCGGCTGCAGAAAGCCATCGGCCTGGCCGTGGAAGAAGGCAGCCGTCTGCATATCTCGTTGGGTCGTGGGGGGCTGACCACACCACAGAGCGCGGCTGAACTGGCCGGGTTGGAAATGCTACACCGCGTCGCAGAACTGACTTCAGCCAGCGACCGGCCTCCGGTGGCGACCTCAGGTGACGGCGCGGTTGCCATTCTTTCCCAGGATGCACTTCAAGCCTCCGATCAAGCCGTTCTCTCCAGTGGACATGATGTTGCTGCCGCGCGCCTGACCGGCCTGACACCCTTTTCCTACGCGGCCGGGACACTGCTGGTGATGCGCGAGGAAGAAGTTTCGGCCAACATCCTGATAGGTAACTTCGGCGTCGAGGTCGCATTATTGACCGATGCTGCCGAGCGCGAGAACAGCTCGAGCCTGGCCGCCAGCGATAATCTGCCTGCCCAGGCCATCCTTTACGCCAGCGCGCAGGACGCGCTGATCGGCGAGGAATTGTTCGCGGCTGGGGCGTACGTCAAAGCCAGGCCATTCCACAGCGCCAGCCTGATAGTTCAAGATAGCCTGCGCTGGTTGGTCGTGATCGCCATCCTGGTGGGCGCCATCCTTAAACTGGCAGGTCTGCTGTGAAGCTGAAAGGATTGTTCTCCACCGCCATCGCCATTGCAACCGGCCTCATCGTGCTGGTGGGGTACTTTGTCGAGCTGCCCATCCTGGTCAACCTGCGTATTACGATCCTGAATTGGGCAATTATCCTGGCCGCGCTTGCCCTTTTCATCGGCGTCTTCAACCTTTTGGCTGTCCATGCCGACAAGGTGCGCAGCAAGAAAAAGGGTGGATTTTACAGCCTGATCCTGATCCTTTCCATGCTCGTTACGTTGGTGCCTGGCTTGTGGTTGCGACCGGATCACCTCGTGATGGCTCTGATCTTCGATGCGATCCAATTGCCGGTCGAAACCAGCCTGATGGCTATGCTGGTCGTCACGCTGACCTACGCCAGCATCCGCCTGCTGCGTCCCGCGCAGTACGCGGGGCTGCGCCGTCGCAGCAATCTGATTTCGGTGATCTTTCTGGTCACCGCTTTATTGATTTTACTGGGCAGCGTGCCGCTTCCCTTTATTGGCAGCCTGCCGATCGTGAGCGACATGATCCGCCCGTTCATCGCCCAGGTACTGGCAGCCGCCGGGGCGCGCGGCATTTTGATCGGCGTTGCCCTGGGCGCCTTGACCACCGGTCTACGCGTCCTGTTTGGCGCCGAACGACCTTATGGGGGTATGTGATGGCCGAAATACGCTGCCCGATGTGCGCCAAGCCCAATCCAGAAGAACTGGAGGCTTGTAATTTTTGCGGGGCGCGCCTGAAACCGCTGGTGTCCGCCGAATTGGAACGGGCGTTGCCCTCCTGGTTGCGTAATTTACGCGGCCAGGATGACGGAACTTCCGCCGCAGAAGCCGTGAAACCATTTGCGACCGAGGGCCTGCCGCCTGCACCCGAAGCTGGATCTGCCCCGCAGCCAGCGGATGTCAAATTGCCCGATTGGCTGGCCGGTTTTGAATCCGGTTCCGAGGAGGAAGTACCGGAGTGGCTGGCAGATATCCGCGCTGAACCTCAACCACAGACAGGAACTTCTGCCGAAGGCCTAACGGCTGAAGAAGAGCCTCGTGCCCAACCGGAAGGCGCTGACTGGCTGGGAGGCTTGCGTCAGGGCGAGGAAGAAGCCCAAGCGCGGCTGGACGGCAAAGCGCCGCCACAACGAATGGCGGCATTCGTTGAGCCGCCCTTCCCGTCCGAGCCGGTGTCTGCGCCGTCTGAGGAACTACCCGACTGGCTGCTGAAGTTGCAGGAGGAATCCAAAGCGCCGACGCAGGAATTACCCCAAATTCATGTCCCGTTTGAAGAATCCCCGGATTGGCTGAAAGAACTGCGGGCGAGCGCCGACACTGAAACAGAGCCGCCCAGCGCACCTGAGGCAGCGGCAGCGGCTGAAGAGGTCCCCGCCTGGCTGGCGGAATTAAAGGCCGAGGCGGCTCCTGCTCGATTAGAAGAACCGGCTGCACAGGCTTTTACCAGCCCAGTGCAACCCCTGCCGGTTGAAAAACCCGCTGAACCTCTGCCTGACTGGCTTACAGCCGCAGATTTCGAGAAGGTCACTCCCTGGGCTGACGAAGGCCTAACGGAAGTTTCGCTGCCAACTGGCGCGCAAGCGCTGGTGAGCATACCGGCCGAAGATAGCCAGGCAAACTTCCCGATGGAGGTGCCGGATTGGCTATCCACGTTGGGGCCGGAAGAGGCTGAAGAGGCCGCGGCTGGCAAATCAGCACAAAAGGCGGAAGCGCTCGAACCGGGGGAACTGCCCTCCTGGGTGCAGGCCATGCGTCCGGTCGAGGCGGTGATGGCCGAGAGCGAGGTCCCGCAGGAGAAAGCGGGGGAGGAGTCGGCTGCCGGCGGGCCGCTGGCAGGTCTGAGCGGTGTGCTCCCCCTGGGGCCAGGGTTGGGTCCGCTGCGCAAGCCGCCAGCATATTCATCCACGCTTCAGGTGACCGAGAGCCAGAAGCGTCACGCAGCCAGCCTGGAGCGATTGGTTTCCACGGAAAGCGAACCCCGGCCAATAAAGGGCCAGTCGCGGATGCCGTCTGCGCGCCTCCTGCGTTGGGTGATTGCATTGGTGTTGATCCTGGCAGCCAGCCTGCCGATCGTGACCGGTATCCAGGCTGTTCCCGGAGCCATTTATCCGGCCGAGTTAGGCCCCACCCGGGAGCTGATCAACGGTCTGGGGACGAATTCTCCGGTTCTCGTTGTTTTTGATTACGAACCGGCGCTCTCCGGAGAATTGGAGGCTGCAGCTGCGCCGGTGATTGACCACTTGCTCTTTAAAGCGCCTCGCCTGGCGATAATCTCCACCTCGCCGACCGGCCCGATCCTGGCTGAACGTTTCTTGAAGACCACCCAGGCCTCGCACCGAGTAGGCGCTGCGCGCAGCTATCAGCGAAGCGATCCTGTGGATCAGCGCGGGCAGGGATATGTCAACCTGGGCTACCTGGCCGGAGGGCCGGCAGGCGTGCTGGGTTTCGCTCAGAACCCACCTGTGACCGCGGCCAACAGCTTCGAGGGTACTCCCGCCTGGCAGATGCCGCCGCTCCAGGGCGTGCAGAATCTTAGCGATTTTGCGGCCCTCATCATCTTGACCGATAACGCCGACACCGGTCGCATCTGGATCGAACAGGCCGGCCCCTATCTGAAAAATTCCCCCCTGCTGATGGTCATCTCTGCCCAGGCGGAACCCATGCTCCGGCCTTATTATGATTCGGGGCAGATCAAGGGTCTGGTGACCGGCCTGGCGGGCGGGAAGGCTTACGAGCAGGCCAACGAGCCGGCCTTTCCAGGCCCTGGTCTTGCCCGGCGCTACTGGGATGCGTTCAGCCTCTCCCTGTTCCTGGCTGAGATGATGATCCTGATCGGTGGCCTGTGGGGCGCTATGGCTGTCTTGCGCGCCCGTCGGAATACCGTTCGTGCCGCGAGCAACGGCGGCACGCCGGTGCGCGACGGCAAGCCTGAGGAAGGGGCTTAGCGATGCCTGCCTGGATTTCTCTCGACCTCATCACGGCCAGTGTAAGTTTTCTCTTCACGCTGATGGTATTGAGCTACCTGGTGGGGGATAACCCGCTCTTCCGCTTGGCGATCCACATCTTTATCGGTGTGTCGGCTGGATATGCGGCTGCGGTGGCCTGGCACCAGGTCTTATCGCCAAAGCTCATCCAACCCTTGCTTTTCGGGGGCCTGTTGGAGAGTATCCTGGCTATCGTCCCGCTCCTGTTAGGGGCATTACTCCTGATGAAACTCTCGCCCCGCACCGCCTGGCTGGGCAACCCGGCTATGGCTTTCATGGTCGGCGCAGGCGCAGCGGTAGCAGTGGGCGGCGCGGTCCTGGGCACGCTCTTCCCGCAGATTCTGGCTTCGATCAATCTCTTTGATCTCAAGACGCCTGAACGCCTTTTTGAGGGCAGCATCATCCTGATCGGCACGTTGACCACGCTGACCTATTTCCACTTCGGCGCCAAAGCCACCCCAAGCGGCCCGCAGAGAGGCCGCCTGGTTGACGCGTTGGGCGGGATCGGTCAGGTCTTCATCGCCATTACTTTTGGCGTTTTGTTTGCGGGGGCCTATGCCGCCGCCATGACCGCGCTGATCGAGCGATTGAATTTCTTGTGGACTTTCATCGCATCCCTTCTCTAAACGGCTATGCCTACCTCGATGGTTGAGACAGAATCCCTCCTGGCAGTAGATGTCGGTGCCTCCACGACGCGCGCCACTCTCTTTGACGTGGTCGAGGGATACTACCGTTTCATTGCCTCCGGTCAAGCCATGACTACCGCCAGCGCGCCGTTCAAAAATGTCGGCGAGGGCGTGCGCCAGGCAATCGAGAACCTGCAGACGATCACCGGCCGCAGGTTCCTGGATGCCGATCTAAATCTGATTGTGCCTTACCAGGAAGGCAGCGGCGTTGACGCCTTCGCGGCGACCATTTCTGCCGGGCCGACCTTGAAGACGGCGGTCGTCGGGCTGCTGCTGGATATCTCCTTCAAGAGTGCTCATCGGCTGGCGCGCACCATATATTCGCGCGTGGTGGATACTATTGGCATGAACGACCGGCGCAAGCCGGAGGAACAGATTGACAGCCTGCTGCATCTGCGCCCGGACCTCATCCTGATCGCCGGCGGCACGGATGGCGGCGCGACGCGCGCGATGCAGAAACTTCTCGAGACCATCGGCCTGGCCTGTTACCTGCTGCCGGCAGATAAGCGCCCGGCAGTGTTATTCGTGGGAAATCAGAAATTGGCCGCCGAGGTCAAAGCCTCACTCCAATCGCTTACTTCATCTCTGACCATTGGCTCGAACCTCCGCCCGACGCTCGAAATCGAGGACCTCCTGCCTGCTCAGCGCAGCCTGGCCGATCTCTACGCCACGATCCGCAGAAGCCAGATCGGCGGTGTGGAAGAACTCAATGCCTGGGCGGGTGGCAATCTCATGCCGACGGCTTATGCCCAGGGGCGCATCATCCGCTTCCTCAGCCAGGTCTATGATTCCCGGAAGGGCATTTTGGGTATTGATATCGGCGCCTC
Organism: Chloroflexota bacterium; assembly: GCA_043823965.1. Taxonomy (GTDB): domain Bacteria; phylum Chloroflexota; class Anaerolineae; order Anaerolineales; family Villigracilaceae; genus CG2-30-58-95. The sequence goes on along the minus strand of JBDRTP010000073.1, from coordinate 6,427 downwards.
GGCCGCCACCGTGGCAGCCGCCTTCGGCGGTGAATTGACGCTGGGAGTCTACCCACAGTTCGGCCTGGGTGAAGGGCTGGCTGGTTTGCTGGGTTACACAAACGTCGAAGATATCCTCCGCTGGCTGGCGCTGGATATCCCTGCCGGCGTGGTGCAAGACTACCTGCACCAGAAGTCGCTTTACCCGACCACACTGCCGGCCACGGCTGAAGACCTGGCGCTCGAGCAGGCGCTTACCCGCCAGACCCTTTACCTGGCCTTGAACGCGACGAGTAAAGACTTTTCCCATCACACCCAATGGCTGGTGCCCGGCATGACTCCGTTTTTTGAGCCCATCCTGGCCGCGGGCAGCGCCATTACCAACGCTCCCACGCTGGGCCAGAGTCTGATGATCCTGTTGGACGCGATCCAGCCGGTGGGGGTCACCACGTTGATCCTGGATCAGAACAACCTGTTGCCGGCCCTGGGCGCGGCTGCCAATTTGAATTCCATCCTTCCCATCCAGGTGCTTGAATCGGGCGCTTTCCTCGGACTGGCGAGCGTTGTCGCGCCGGTCGTATCGGCTCAGCCCGGGACACCCATTCTGCGCGTCCGGCTGGTCAACAAGAACGGCAACGAGATCCGGCTGGAGGTCAAGCAGGGTGCGCTGGAAGTGCTGCCCTTGCCCAGCGGCCAATCCGGCCGCCTGTTTCTCGAACCGCTTCATCGCGCCGACGTTGGCTTTGGTGCAGGACGCGGCGGCAATATTACCGTCAGTGGGACGGCGCTGGGCGTGGTCATCGATGCGCGCGGCCGGCCGCTGCGTTTCCCTGCCGACCACGGACAACGGCGCGAATTGCTCAAGAAGTGGCTTTGGACGGTTGGAGGCTAAAAATACCATGTTCGCCCCAGTTGCCCATATTCTGCCTCTGACCACCATTCAGCGTGAGCGGCTGCTCCCCGTTCCCGGGAGAGTGGTTGCCCGTATGAGCCAGAAAGTCACCCCCCTGGACGTCATTGCGGAAGCCAATTACGGACAGGAACACACCTTGCTGGATGTGGCCTCCGAACTGGGGATTTCGGAGGCTGCGGCGGAGGATCTGATCCACCTCAAGACTGGCGACCGCGTCGAAGAGAACCAGATTATTGCCACGCGCGGCGGGTTGTCTCGAAAAACAATCCGCGCGCCGCGCAGCGGGCGCGTGGTGGCGGTGGGTGGTGGACGCCTCCTGCTGGAGGTCGGCGAGGGGAGGTATGAGTTGCGCGCCGGGATGCCCGGGATCGTCACCCGCCTTATCCCTGAGCGAGGCGCAGAAATCACGGTGAACGGCGCACTTGTCCAGGGCGTGTGGGGCAATGGCCGCGTGGACATCGGGCTGATGCTGCCTCTCCTTTCTGCCAAAGGCCTACCGGCACCTGACGAGCTGTTGGTCGCCAGCCGGATGGATGTCAGCCTGCGCGGCTCGATCTTGTTGGCCGGCACCTGTAGAGACGCAGACGCCTTGCGGGCGGCAGGCGACTTGCTGGTGCGCGGCTTGATCTTGGGCAGTATCTCATCCGCTTTGCTGCCGTTAGCCATGCAGGTCAGGTACCCACTGGTGGTGCTGGATGGGTTCGGTAGCCGGGCGATGAACAGCGCGGCGTATAAGCTTTTGATCACCAATGCCAGGCGCGAGGTGACGGTAAATGGTGAACCTTTCAACCGCTTCAGCGGGGCAGCGCCAGAAATCATTATTCCCCTGCCGGTTGCCGAGCAACCGCCGATGCCCCAGGCTGTGGCAGCCTTCACCCCCGGTCAGCAAGTGCGTTTGCTGCGGGCGCCCCACGTGGGCGAAATTGGCACACTGGTGAGGCTGCTCCCCGGCCTGACCGTCATGCCCAGCGGGCTGCGCGTGCCGGCCGGTGAGGTACGCCTGGAGAGCGGCGCAGGAGTCGCCGTCCCGCTGGTCAATTTGGAATGTCTGGGATGATATAATAAACTTTATCGGAGATAAAGCGACAGTCACAGGTGACTGTCACCTGGCGCTTGACACAAAGCAAGGAGGAAGCGATGCTCGGACAAGACAACGATTTCAATCTCGATAATGATGCACTGCCTCCGCTAAAAGAGGAATCCAATAATCGTACCTTCATCATCGCGGCCGGCATCCTGGCGGGCGTCGTGTTCCTATCCATCGCTTGCATGGCTGCTTATGCACTGATCATCCTGCCCCGCCAGAAAGCTGCCACAGCCGCACAAGAGGCGACCATCCAGGCGCAGAATTTGCAAGTCGCCCAGGCGATGACGCAGACCGCGGCTGCCTCCGCCGCCCAAGAGGCGACCATCCAGGCGCAGACTGCGCAAGTCGCCCAGGCGATGACGCAGACCGCGAATGTCCCCGCCAGGACACCGACCGCTATCCTCAGCCCGACCCCGGTCCTGGCCGTGCTAAACTCGCCAACCGCGATAATTGACCCATTGGTAGCCACCAATGCTGCGATTCAAACCCAGACTGCCCAGGCGCTAAAGACCCCGACTGTCACTGCGACTGCGGCAATGCCCCAGACCGGTTTTGCTGACGAGGTGGGTCTGCCCGGGTTGATCGTCCTGGCGGTGGTGCTGGTGGTGGTGATTCTCTTGGCGCGGCGGTTGCGGGCTGCACCGGTTAAATAAAAAAACATAGGGGCTATCTAAAGAGTGGGGCGGGATGCTATCCCGCCGCCACATCTGGGGTTTCGCAATCTTGTACGGGCCTTTTGGATAGCCCCCAGGTACTTTAATCAAAATCTGAATATTGGAGATAGGAATTGAAAATGCTTACCAGTCTAATTTTCTAAAATTGGAGGAAACCATGAAAAATAAATGGATTCTACATCTGTTGCTTGCCTTATTTATCCTGCAAACCTCGGTTTTTACTGCAATCCCAGCAAACGCTCAAGCAAATATCCGTTTGAACATTGATGCTGTCAATAATAGTCTCTTTCCCCAAATAGAACTAAACCTTTCGGTTTCGGATACGCAGGGATTTCCGGTTAAAGGCCTGACAGAGGGGAATTTCTCTGTAACCGAAGACGGCCAACCGGTGTCTGGAGTCGTGGTTATCCCTGCACAGAATATACAGCAACCTCTGGCTTTTGTGCTGGTAATAGATACAAGCGGAAGTATGGGTAGTAGTTCAACGCCGACACCATTGCAAAATGCTATCCAAGCAGCAAAAGCGTTTATTGACACACTGTCGCCGCAAGACCAGGTCGCTTTGATCGCCTTCGCGGATCAAGTTACGCTTGTGCAAGATCTAACAGCGGATAAGACTATAGTTCACAATGCCTTGGACACACTGAAGCCCAGCGGCAACACCGCCTTATATGATGCCCTGGTCGAGGCTGTGGACACTCTGAAGAACCGGTCCGAGCGACGCGTCATTGTGCTATTGACCGATGGCGTTGATTCTGGGGTCGGCCAGTTTACTTTTGACGATGCAGTGAATGAGGCGGCTCGTTGGGCAGTGCCGGTGTACCCCATCGGATTCGGGAGTGTGGACAAGAGCGAATTGGAGAAGTTAGCCTCCCTGACCGGCGGTGCCGCACAGATCCAGCCCAATTCTTCCACACTGCAAGCCGCTTTCCAAGTCGTTTTAGGCATTCTGCGTGAGCAATACGTGCTGAGGTATACCTCTTCCCTGCCTGCTGACGGTAAAGAGCATGAATTGGTTGTAAAGCTAGACTATCAAGGCTGGCATGTGGAACAATCTCGTAAGTTTGTTGCCCAGCCAAGTGAATTAAAAATTACGTTACCTGGATTTTCAGAGGGTCAAGTCATTGGCGGGTTGGTTCGCTTCGCGCCTGAGATCGTGTCGCCGGGGCCGATGGCCGAATTGAATATCTTGATTGATGGTCAAGTTTTGACAAACGTTCTGGCTACGCCTTTCGAGTATGCCTGGGATTCGACAACGGTAACGCCGGGCGAACATGAATTTACATTCAATGCCAAAGATATCGCCGGCAATACTGGTCAGGCAACTATCCACTTGAACATCCAGCCGCCGATTATTGTCCAGATTGAGAAACCGGCCCAGGGAGAAACGCTGAGCGGGAAGACAGTCCTCACAGCCAACGTGACCGCGCTCTCCAAAGTCGCTAGCGTTCAGTTTCTAATCGACAGCAAGCCCCTTCAAACTTTGGATTCTCCCCCGTATGAAGTGGAATGGAATCTATCGAGCGTTCCATCTGGCCCCCACACAATCGAGGTGATTGCAACAGATGTCAACGGTTTCTCAGCAAGGTCCAGCTTGGACATCAAAGTAGCCTTGCAGAAAGGAAGCGGCATGCTTTGGCTGGCATTGCTGGTGATTCTGGCTGCTGTAGCCCTGATCCTCCCTCTCAGTCTGCGAAGACGCCGTGCCAGTGTAATAAAGGCCTCTGGCGCTGCTTCCTCCCTGGGTTCTGGCACCGTGTTGGTCGAACTGGAAGGGATGAATCCTCAACGTACCTGGCCGTTGAGCGCGGGAGAAATACAACTAGGCCGTAAGAGGGACGAAAACGATATTCATCTCAAGGGACTGAGCGCCTCTCGCCGCCATGCAGTAATTCGTTTCCAGGAGGGAAGACACACAATATTCAGCCTCAATCCAGGGAACCCGGTCTATGTGAACGATTCCCCTGTGCAGCAGCAGGCATTGGGAGCAGGTGATGTACTCCGTATGGGCGAAAGTATCTTTCGCTATGAGCAACGATGATCTATAAGGACACCAATCATGGTCCAATTCTATCAATTAGATGCGGCTCTGCTCACCCATCCGGGTCGAAAACGCGGCAACAACGAGGATTTCGTTACTCACTTTGAGCCAGATAACCCGGCAGATCTCTTGAGCAGCGGTTGTCTGTATCTTGTGGCGGATGGCGTTGGCGGCGAGGCCTTAGGAGAGCGCGCCAGTCGTTACGCGGTTCAGAAAGTACTGTATGAGTATTACCGATTAGAGCTGGAACCTGGCGAGCGCCTGCGGCAGGCCATGCAGCAGGCCAATCGAGACATCTACGGATATGCCGAGCAAAACGACCGTCCCATCCGCATGGCGACCACCCTGGTAGCGGCGGCGATACGCGGTGATGCCCTGACCGTTGCCAGCGTAGGAGATAGCCGCGCTTATCTTATTCGGGATGGTCGGGCGCAACAAGTGACCCGCGATCACAACCTGGTTGGAGAAATGGTCCGCGACGGGACGCTCACCGAGGAGGAAGCGTTGCGTTCCGAGGTCAAAAACCGTCTGACACGCAGTTTGGGCGGAGAGCCGGAAGTCCATGTGGATGTCTTTGCCAATATTCCCCTCCAGCCGGGCGATAAAATCTTACTTTGCAGTGACGGGCTGACGCGCTATGCTCTCTCCACCGACTTTGAGCATCTGACTGCCCAGGGATCGTCAGAAGAAATTACCGCCCGCCTGATTGATTTTGCCAATCAACATGGAGGAGCAGATAATGTTTCGGCCGTTTGTATTGCTATAGGCCAACCGGTCAGCATAGCCGAAGCCGCCCATCGAAAGGTCAGTGTGCCGTATCCAACCCCGGTAGATTGGGACACAGTCGTTACACAGATGCCCGTTTATCCCCAGAGGCGTGTACGGAGGCCGATAATCCCGCGTAAATACCAGTCAGTCATTGTCATCGGCGTGATGCTTTCGATTGTTGCAATGACAGTTGTGGCCGGCATTCGATATCTCGGAGGCTGGGGCCAGCGCTCAGGCGGATCAGTACCTACTCTTATCACGCCTCATCTTAATGTGGCAAATATTCCTCCTCTTCATACATTTACACCTTCGCCGACTTTTACAGAGGTAACCACTGCTACAAATACACCCACTGCCACTGAGACGCCTACACAAACCCCTGAAGTACATGGCATCTGCCAGTACACAGTGGCCTACGGTGACGGTTATTTAAAGGTGATAGAACGTTTCTCAGATCAAGTAAAATGCGCCAGTTTGCCTTCAAATACCCTTTGCACATTGCAGGATCCGGGTAATAAATTCTGGGTTGGATGGGTGTTGGAGTTCTCTAATGTTCTACCTTCCATATGCACAGCGAACCACAGAGTTTTGCCCATACCCACCGCGTCCCCATTAGACATAGAGACCCCTACAGAGGCATTAATCAAAACGCCTGAAGGCCCCGGCTATTGTCAGTACACGATTCAAGTAGGGGACAACCTCTTCAAATTGGCAAGAGATTGGGGACTTCCTCCGTTTGATTACCAGGCTATCACATGTGCATCTGTACCCGGCAATCCATGCGACTACGAACCAGAAAATAATCTAATCAAACCGGGTTGGATTTTAAATCTTCCAGCGGTTCCGCGTAGTGTTTGCGAAGAACATGGCGGGATTTCTCTCCCATAGTCAAATGTAAATAATTCACCGCGTGGAGAGCAGCTTAGTAGGAAAGGTATTATGCCTCAAGGTATCGAGGTTTTTCC
>JBDRTP010000072.1:0-6590 GCA_043823965.1 Chloroflexota bacterium | reverse complement strand
GCGCCCACGTCGCCGGTGCGGTCGAGGTGTGTGCCGCCGCACAATTCATAGGAGTGTCTCTCCTCAGCACCAGAACCTTCCGCAATGGTGATTGTGCTGACTTCTTCGCCGTATTTCTCGCCAAAGAGCGCCAGCGCGCCTCCGGCAATCGCCTGCTCGCGCGAACTGATCTCACGCGCGACAGTCATATCCGCTGCCACAGCCTCGTTGACCAGTTTCTCGACGCGCTCGATCTGTTCGGGCGTCATCGCTTCGGGGTGATTGAAGTCAAAACGCAGGCGGTCGGGTGCGACCAGCGAACCGGCCTGGCGGGCATGTTCACCCAGCACTTTACGGAGCGCAAGATGCAGCAGGTGTGTGGCCGTGTGGTTGCGCATGATGTCGTGGCGGCGGTTGAGATCAAATTCAGCTACAGCCATATCGCCGACTTTGGGTCTACCGCGGATGACTTCGCCAACGTGAACAATAACCCCTGCGGAGGTGCGGCGGAGGTCGGAAATTTCGATTTCCCAATCGTTTCCACGAATATAACCCGTATCGGCAACCTGTCCACCGGATTCGATATAGAAGCGCGTTCTTGGCAGAAAGATTTCGACCTTATCCCCGAATTGGGCTTCGGAAACAGATTGAGCCTCAACCACCAGAGCCAGCACTTCGCCTTCTACTTTTGCGAGATCATCATGCAACTGTTCCGCCTTTACATACGGATCATACTCAACTCCATTCACGCCCAGCTTGCCCTTCGCCTGCAAATCGCGCAAAATGCCCGCGAAAAATTCAGCCTTCTCGCCGCCCATCACACCCATGGCTTTGCCAGCGCCTGAGGCAATTCGGTGCTCGTCCATGGCAGCCTGGAAACCAGCCTCGTCCACATCCAGGTTCTGCTCGCGGGCAATATCGCGGGTGATCTCGAACGGCAGGCCGTAGGTTGCATACAAGTCAAAGGCTTCTTCGCCAGAGAGTACTTTGTTGCCTTTCGCGTGCAAGTCAGCCAACAGGCCGTCCAGGACCGCAGTGCCGCTTTCAACCGTACGCGTAAAGCGAATCTCCTCGCGGGTCAGGTTATCCAGGATTGTCTGGCGGTGCTGAACCAGCTCAGGATAGAAATCAGCATAGGTGGCGACCACCGCCTCGGCCACCTTAGCCAGGAATGGCTCGTGAAGGCCAATCTTCGAGCCGAAGCGTGCCGCGCGGCGGATAATCATGCGGCAGATATAGTTGCGCCCGGTGTTGCCCGGCACGACCCCATCCGCGATCAGGAAGGCGGCCGCACGCGTATGGTCGGCGACGACGCGGTAAGGCGTGAAATCCGCATACATCCGAGATTCGGCATGGCCGGTCAAAGCTCGCAGCACATCCAGCGCAGGTTTGAACAGGTCGGTCTTATAATTGGAGTCAACGCCTTGAAGAACCGAGACGATACGCTCGAAGCCCATACCGGTGTCCACGTGGGTGGCCGGCAACGGGTCGAGGTGAGTCGGGCTGGTGCGGTTGTACTGGATGAAAACCAGGTTCCAGAGTTCAAGGAAGCGGCGGCAGTCTCCGTTGACCTGGCAGACGTGTCCACTTATCCCCTGCCTGTCACAAAATGCCTGACCGCGGTCGAGGTGGATCTCCGAGCACGGCCCGCACGGCCCGCTCTCGGCCATTTCCCAAAAGTTTTCTTTACGTCCGAAGAACAGGATATGCGCGGGATGCATGCCTGGCTGCTGACGCCAGCAACGCGCGGCTTCGTCGTCGCGCTCGATTTCGCCTTTTTCATCCTCAAAACAAGTGGCGTAGAGTTTGTCCTTGGGCAAATCCCAAACCTCGGTCAGCAATTGCCAGGCCCAGGCGATGGCCTCTTTCTTGTAATAATCACCGAACGACCAGTTGCCAAGCATCTCGAAAAAGGTATGATGGCTGTCATCCCGGCCTACATCCTCGAGGTCGTTGTGCTTACCGGCTACGCGCATACATTTCTGTGAATCTGCGGCGCGCGTATAGGGACGCGTATCTGTGCCGAGAAAAACATCCTTGAACTGCACCATGCCAGCATTGGTAAAGAGTAACGTGGCGTCTCCGCCCGGGACGAGCGAAGCAGATGGCACCCGGGTATGTCCATGTTCGACGAAAAAATCAAGATAGGTCTGGCGAATTTGCGCACCGCTGAATTTGGGAAGCATAACAACTCCAATTGTGTAAGGAATGGGCGAATTATACTCAATTCGTTCAAAGGTTGCAGGTTGAAATGTTTGAACGTTTTCAGGTTGCACGTTGAAACGTTGAGACCAGTCTTCGCATTTTGCGTATATTGTTGTAGAATAACGAAAGGAAGGTTTATGCCGGAAATTCCGACCAAGCCGTGTGCGCCGCGCATCGCTGCCATCATTCCCGCTTGCAACGAGGCCGAAAATATCGGCCGCGTGTTGGCCGTTTTACGTAAAGTGGATATCCTCGACGAAATCATCGTCGTGGATGACGGCTCTGAAGATACTACCGCGGAAATTGTGCATGCCTTTACAGACCAAGATTGCCGCGTACGTCTGATCCAGCATGAAGTGAATAAAGGCAAGGGACAGGCCATCTTAAGCGCATGGAGTGATACGCAGGCCGGTTATCTGATATTACTCGATTCTGATCTCGTCAACCTGACGCCCTCTCATATAGAGGCATTACTTGCGCCAATACTTGCCGGCACAGCGGATATGACCCTCGGCCTGTTCCTGGGCGGGCGCTTCTACACCGATTTCGCCCATTGGGCCACTCCCTGGCTGACCGGTCAACGCGGGCTGCGGGCTGAGATGCTCGATCAAGTCTCGAGAGATGCCGCGGCCGGATATGGCTTTGAGGTCGCGTTGACCATCGCCGCAAAACGGAGCGGGTACCGCACCCGCATCGTGCCGCTGAAAGGCGTTTGGCATCCCCCGAGCGAATTCCGCCGCGGCTGGCGGCACGGGATCCGCTGGCGCTTGCGTATGTACGGGAACCTCTTGCGTGCCTGGTATATCGCGACAGGCCATCGTTATCCCAAAATAAAGGGGTCTCCTACCTCATTGTAAAATCCAAAAAGCTAATCCGCGCGCTGCCAGCGCGGCCAGCAGCGCCACGATCACCGTAAAACCGGCGATAGCAAACATCGCTTTTCCCCCCAGCTCGCGCCGCAGCGCTGAAAGGGTCGGCAGGCAGGGGATGTAGAAAACGACGAAAACAGTGAAGGTAAGCATTTGCAGCGGGGTTAGCGCGGCGGAGAAGTCGGTCACGCCGACCGCCTGCCGCAGCATGACCAGCGAGAGTTCCTTACGCAGCACGCCGAAGATCAGGGGGACGCCCACCTCAGCAGGCAGGCCCAAAAGCCATGTGAACGGACGCACCAGCCAGTTGAAAATGACACTTAGATTGAAATAATTGAACACCCCCAGCGCGGCGCTGCCGGCGATGAGCAACGGCCAGGCCTCGACGACGAACTCGCGCACGCGGAACCAGGCTTTGCCTGTCACCGTGCGCAGGGTGGGAATACGGTAGACCGGTATTTCCAGGATCAGGCCGGGGGAATCTTCGGGCATCAGCCGCGTGAGAATGCGCCCGGCCAGGGCGATGACGAACATGTTGAAAAGATAGATCGCCAGCGCCCAGGCCGGCCCCAGATAGAAAGCCACCAGCCCAAAGACCACCGAGAGCCGCGCCGCGCAGGGCACCAGCACCGCCAGCGCCGCTGAGAGCAGGCGGTCGTGCCGCTCCTCCAGGATGCGGGTGGACATCACCGCCGGCACGTTGCAGCCGTATCCAAGAATGAACGGCACGATGGCCTTGCCGTGCAGCCCCAGGCGGTGCATCAGGCCGTCCATCAGAAAGGCGACGCGCGGCAGATAGCCGATATCTTCCATCAGGCCCAGGCCGAACAGGAAGGGTACAAGATAGGGCAGCACAATTGCCACGCCGCCCGAAACGCCCTGCAAAACGCCGACCAGCAGTTCAGCGAGGAATGTACCGCCGCCAATGGACTGGGTCAACAGAACGGTGAACTGATCGAAAAGGGACAGGACAGGCCCTTCCAGCGCGCTGCCGAGGCGGTACACCAATTGAAAAAAAAGATACAGGATCAATATCAGCGCAACGTAACCCCATGTTGGATGCAGCAGTGTGTCGTCCAAACGATCACGCCAGGTCAGGCGGCGCTCGCCTTTTTCGACAATCTCATCGGCCATTTTCTCAGCCTGGCGGTGACGCGCCAGCGGATCATCGCTCGCAGCGGTCAGTTGCGCAGGAGCGGCTGACGGCAGGCCGCGACGGGCGACATCCAGGGCGGTCACGAACAGGTTGCGCACGCCGCGCCCCTTGGAGGCGACGAGCGGCAGGACGGGTACGCCGAGAGTCTCCTGCAGGCGCAGGCCGTCAATTTTGAGTCCCATGCGGGCGGCCTCGTCCATCATGTTCAAGGCCACCACCAACGGACGTTCGAGGGCGCGCAATTCCAGGGTCAGCTCCAGACCCTGAGCCAGATGGGAAGCATCCACCACATTGACAACACAATCCACCTGCCGCGAGCCCAGATAGCGACGTGTCTCGCGCTCGGCAGGATTGGTACCGGCCATTGTGTACGTGCCGGGCAGGTCCACCAGTTCCACCACCTCCCCGGCCACGCGCACCTTGCTCTCGGTGAAAGTGACCGTGGTTCCGTGAAAATTGCCCGTCTCCGACTTGTACCCCGCAACCTGATTGAACAGCGTGCTCTTGCCGCAGTTGGGCTGGCCGATCAGCGCGATGCGCATGGGATGACCTCCACGATGATCTTTTCAGCAATACCTCTGCCCAGGGCAATCTCCCGTCCATTGACCTCGATCAGCAACGGCCCGCGGAACGGCGCGATGCGGATCACTCGAAGGGTATCGCCGGGATACAAGCCATACTGGATGAGTTTGGCCTGCAAACCTTTTCCCCCCTCGAAGCCAATGACTTTGGCCTGCGCGCCCTTTTCAATGGAAAGCAACCGCATAAGATCCTCTTAATTTTCCTGAGATAGACAATCCCGGCATAGGCCATGCAGCACCAGCCCGACGTTCTCCACTCGGGCGCTGTTATTTCTCTCGAAATCAGCGATGATCGCGCTGGCCGGGGAAGGCTCATCAAACTCTATTATTTGCTTGCAGCGCAGGCACACGAAATGGAAGTGCTCCGTCGTCAAATTAGGATCGAAGCGGTCCTGGCGTTCATCTTCCGAAAAGACGCGCACGCTGATCAACCCCTCTTTTTGCAGCCAGCGCAACATGCGATAAACGGTGGATAAATTCAAGTGAGGGGCAACCTCCCTGACCCGCAAGTAGATCTCCTCCGCCGTCAGGTGTCCGGGCAAGGTTTCCAGCGTCTCCAGGATCAGTCGCCGCTGCCCGGTCATGCGGCCCTTCCGGTCCTGCAGTCGCTGCGTCACTCTTTCGGTCAGGTTGGGGTCTTCCTTACTGCAAATCATTTGCAATAGTATATAGCGAGAGCGTAAGTTTAGGCAGGGCTAAATGTCATCACTTTACCTGAACAAGGTCACGAAGGTGAGATAAAATAGTGGTAGACCATGAAACTATTACGAACCCTCTTTCTCGTCCTGATCTTCGCCGCCTGCCGTCCGCTGCCTGCGCCGATCTCACCGACGCCCACCGAGACACTGACGGATCCCGCCTATCCACCGCAATGCGCATACGTCTGGGCGCGGCAGGAACTCCCCGAACTCTCAGCGCAGGTGCAGCAAGCCTTCGATGAGGCGGGCATGACCGGGGTCACCGCCCGCGCCGGGGTCTACGGTGAGAACTGCGTAGACGAGAAGGGGAATGTAGTCTATTTCGCCACGATGGAGACGGATTTCTACGTCACGGTGAAAGTCGCTGATCTGACCGATACCGAAAACCTGGGGAAACTTTTGGAACAGATTCTGGCCTTGCTGGACAAATTCCCACCCGATCAGACACCCGGTCCGCAGCCCGGCTATATCGCGATTGCTTTTCAGGCCGGAGATGATTTGCTCAACCTGTGGTTTTCTGTGACCGCAGGCGAGGATGCGCGCAAACAGGGGTTACACGGCTCGGCGCTGTTCGACGCGCTTTATCGAAAACCTTGAAAGCGGATTAACAATCCGCCCCACGAAAACGAAAGCCGATCAACAAGCCGCTCCACGCCCCACGAGAACCACAGACATGCCAATCAGACACTTTTGAGCAGTTCTTCGAGCAAAGTCTTCTCTTCTGACTCAGTCTTGATCTCCCCATCCAACCAGGCGGCGCGGAGACGGCTCAGGGCGTGCTGATAAATCCGCCCAGGAGGGATACCACGCGCGATCAGATCATGACCGGTCGTTCGCGGCGAGACGCGTCGCCAGTTCGTCATAAAGCTATTTAGCGTCTCCCGGGCTGAACCGGATGTTCCCAGATAAACGGCATAGATCGCTAAAAAGGGGGTTTTTTCGAGCCGCTCGAAGACGGCGCTTGGCTTAGCCCTTTGCAAGCCGGGTAAATCTTTCATCAATTCGCTGGCCGCCTTGAGATTGCGCTTGAGCGCCGCAGGGAATCTCAAACGGGAAGAGAGGGCTTCCACTTCAGAGGGATTCAGGCGTGACAACCACAGGA
>JBDRTP010000071.1:0-4798 GCA_043823965.1 Chloroflexota bacterium | reverse complement strand
CGTTAGTGACAAATCAGCGCATGGGCAAGCGCGAGCGGGCAAAAGCCTATGCCGAGCGTGCCCGGCTGGATATGGCCCAATTCCTATGACCCTACGCCACAGCGGACGTATTCTCGTTATCCTCTTCAGTCTAACACTTATCGCGTTTTCAGCCTGGCGGGTTGCAAAGGGCTGGTGTTTCCCCCAGGCAACTTTCGGAGAATTCGACGGCCAAAAGGCCTTGCAGGATGTACAACACCAGACCTCGCTTGGCCCGCGCATACCTGGCAGCCTGGCTCATGATCAGATCGTGGAATGGATCCGCTCTGAATTGGAATCGGCGGGCTGGCAGGCCAATGTCCAGACTAGCGTGGCGATGGGACACCCGATCCGGAACATCGTCGCTCATAGGACATACCAACCGCCACAGATCATCCTGGCCGCACACTACGACAGCCGCTTGGTCGCCGATCGGGATGCGGATCCAGGCAAACGCGCCGACCCCGTGCCAGGGGCCAACGACGGCGCCTCCGGTGTCGCTGTGCTGCTCGAACTGGCGCGCAAGTTGCCATCCGATACCGTTCCTGTCTGGCTGGTCTTCTTCGACGCCGAGGATAACGGCGGTCTATCCGGCTGGAATTGGATCCTTGGCTCGCGCGCCTTTGTCGCCGAGCTGAAATATCGTCCGCAAGCGGTCGTGGTCGTGGACATGGTCGGCGACGCGGATTTGAACATCCACATCGAACGAACTTCAGACCCGCAATTGACCTTTGAAATTTGGGCACAGGCCGCCGCGCTGGGATACGAGAATTTCTTCATCCCTATACCTGAATACAGCATGTTGGATGATCATACCCCCTTTCTCGAAGCCGGCATCCCTGCGGCATTGCTTATAGATTTCGATTACCCCTACTGGCACACCACAGCCGATACTGCCGACAAGGTATCCGCGCAAAGCCTGAAAGCTGTCGGCGAGACTTTGCTGGCCTGGGTGATCGGGCAAAAAGGCAGCCCCTGACAGGGCATGACGGCATTTTACCCTCATTGCCAAAACAGCCAACCTGACTTAAACTACCGTAGGTGGCCTGAGGCCAAAGCGTATGAGCGTTCTAAAAACCCTGGCTCGAATCCGACCTGCCTTTCTTCGACGCGCCATCAATCGCATGGCGCGCGGCGCCGGCGTGCGCGCTGACTTCCAGGAACAACTCGAATTTCATCGCCGTGGCCGCCCACGAACTCAAGACCCCGCTGACGCTCATCGAAGGCTACAGCGCGATGATACGTGACATGGAAAAGAAGGATGGAAAAGAAGATTAATGGCTAAAAAACTCCCTTTGCCAACCACGCCCCCGCGCGAGCGCGCCTATTTGGTCGGTGTTGAACTTTACGGGCAGGAACACCTGCTCTCGCTCGATGATTCACTCGCCGAATTAGCCCTATTGGCCGATACGGCCGGCCTGGAGGTGGCCGGTGAACTGACCCAGAAACTGGAGCGGGCAAACGCTGTAACCTTCATCGGATCGGGAAAAGTAGCCGAACTCAAAGCTCTGGCGGAAGAGACACTCGCCCAGGTGGTCGTTTTCGATGACGAACTCTCGCCCCGGCACCAGCGCGAACTGGAACGCCTTCTCGGAATCAACGTCCGCATCCTCGACCGCACCGCGCTGATCCTGGATATTTTTGCCCAGCATGCACATACCAACGAAGGCATGTTGCAGGTCGAGCTGGCGCAATACGAGTACTACCTGCCGCGTCTCACCGGCGCATGGACCCACCTGGCGCGGCAGGCGGGCGGCGGTGGAGGGCGCGCCGGCTCGGTCGGCGGCGTGGGCCTGCGCGGCCCGGGTGAAACGCAACTGGAAGTGGACCGGCGCAACATCCGCAAGCGCATCGCCCACCTGAAAGGCGAACTCGAAAAGGTGCGCGCCCACCGCAAGAGATACCGCCTCCAACGCAAACGCTCGCGCATCCCGATTGTGGCGCTGGTCGGCTATACCAACGCGGGCAAATCCACGTTGCTCAACCGCCTGGCGAAGGCGGATGTCTACGTCGCCGACAAACTCTTCGCCACCCTTGACCCGACCACGCGGCGCGTCGAACTTCCCGGCGGGTATCAGGCCCTGTTCACCGATACGGTCGGCTTCATCCAGAAATTGCCCACCACGCTGGTGGCAGCTTTCCGCGCCACGCTGGAAGAGATCGCCGAAGCCGACTTGCTCCTGCACGTTGTGGATATTTCGCACCCCAACGCCATGAACCAGGCGCAGGCCGTTCAGCAAACGCTGAAGGAGATCGGCGCCGGACACATTCCAATGATCACTGTTCTGAACAAAATTGACCGCCTCGCGGACCCCCAGGCTGCGCGCGCTGCCATTCAGCATTACCCGCAGTCAGTGGCGATCTCAGCCCGAACCGGAGATGGCATCCCAGACATGCTGGCGCTGCTGCGCAACGCCCTCTATGAGACCTACACACCCGTCCTGGTGCGCCTGCCATACCAACAGGGAGGCTTGATCTCGCTTTTTCACGAGGCCGGCCAGATCGAACGCGTCGAGCACGAGCGCGGCGGCGTTTTGATGCAGGGAAGCATCCCGGGCCGGCTGACGGCTCAATTCAGTCTCTGGCAGGTACGGCCGGGCGAGAAAGAGATGGAAGCGGAGGAGGATGAAGTATAAAAATTGGATTGTTTATTGCCATCCTCGGGCTGATGCTGGCCTGGGTATTTTAGATGCTTCAACATCTCATCTATTGATCAATATCCAGGAATGCCTCGACGACTCGTGGATCAAAATGTGTTCCAACTTTTTCCCGGATGTAATCGAGAGTCTGTTCTTTCGACCATGCTGTACGATAGGGACGGTTTGAAGTGAGGGCATCCCAAACATCCACAACCGCAAAGACGCGCGCCGAGAATGGAATTTCACTTCCCTTCAATCCGCGAGGATAACCTTTACCGTCCAATTTTTCATGGTGGCAATAAGGTATATCAATAGCGGGTCGTAGATATGTGATAGGGGAAAGGAAGTTGTAGGCGAACACGGGATGCTGGCGCATTACTTCCCATTCCTTCTTAGTTAGCGGCCCAGGCTTAAGCAGGATACGATCTGGTATAGCCATCTTGCCGATGTCATGCAATAATGCACCGCGATGAATATGAGCTAATTCTTCCTCACTTATCCCTAGTTCGCGCGCCATTTGCAAAGTAAGTTTAGCCACGCGAATCGTATGCCCTTCGGTCTCTTCATCGCGTAGATCCAGAACATTAGACCATCCTTCGAGCGTCGTATCGTATGCAAGTTCCAGATCCTTTAGCAGTTTCACGTTTCGGATCGCCACCGCTGCCTGCGAAGCAATGATCGATAGCACCCACTCATCAGCTACGGTGAAGACACCACTATTTTTATTAAGAGCTTCTAGCACTCCTACGCCTTGATCTTGGATCCGCATTGGTACGCCGAGCAATGAATGAGTATGGAAATTGACGTGTTGTGCAGCAATGACGTAGTGCCGTGGATCATTTTCCACATTGTTTAGAATTAGGGGAGTGTTCTCCAGAAAGATTTTCCCAGCCAGGCTTTCGTTCAAGGGAACCGGGATTTCGGATAGTTTTATTGGATCGGACGCCGAAGAGGCCACAAAGAAAAGATCGGATTTTACTGGGTCATAAAGCAGGATAGAAACAGCCTCACACTTCAATACTTCTGCCGCCGTCTGAATAATGTATGTGAGTATTTTGTCCAGATCCAAGGTTGAATTGAGCGCTATGCTGATTTCGAGGAGACGCATCAGCTGGTCATTCTTATATTTATGTTCAACTTTTGTTCGAGGCATCTTTTTCCAGGTCCTTTCAGGCACATTGTAATCCCAAATTCGTAATTCAGCATTATCCGTTTCTACTGAACAGGGGTGAATCATTTTCGACATTTCCGGCGTCCAGTCCAGTGTTCCCGTCGCGCCAGGCAAAATTGACCAGATTACCCGTCTTTGCATTCCCGAAGTGACCATTTCGCCTGATAGCAGCTTGAGCGGCTCTTGCGAGAACGCGCTCTCTAGCGCATTCGGGATGGTTTAAAACCTGCTCGCGGCGTTAGAGAACGCCGTCTGATCACAATTTACTTGAAGGGTGTAGTAAAAGCCTTCCGAAGGCTAAACGACTTCGGAAGGCTTTTGCTACTACTGATCACTGATTACTGTTCACTGAAAACTGTTCACTATATCTTCGGCCCCGCCTCCACCACTTCCTTCGGTGTATCCGCATCGAATTTCTTCATATTATCAATAAAGCGCGAAGCCAACTGCCTGTAGCGTTTCCAGTATTCTTCCTTCTTCGGCCATGCCCGCTCCGGGTACATCACATCTTCCGGCACCTCCGGGCAGGACTTGGGCACCAGGAAGCCGAAGACCGGGTCAGTGTAGTATTCAACCGTGTCCAGCGCGCCGCTAAGCACGGCATTGAGCAAATTGCGGGTATGTTTGATGCTGATGCGCTTGCCCACGCCGTACGGCCCGCCCACCCAGCCGGTGTTGACCAGCCAGCACTTGACGCTGTAGCGCTCGATCTTGCGCCGCAGCAAGTTGGCGTAGAAGGTCGGACGATGCACCATGAACGGCCCGCCGAAGCAGGCACTGAAGGTGATCTCTGGTTCCTCGCGCAAGCCAATCTCCGTGCCGGCGATCTTGGAGGTGTAGCCGGAAATAAAATTATAAATGGCCTGCTCTACGGTCAGGCGCTCGATGGGTGGAATCACGCAGGAGGCGTCGCAGGTCAGGAATATGATGTTCTGCGGGTGTCCGCCGCGCTTCGATTTGACGGCGTTCT
>JBDRTP010000070.1:0-13149 GCA_043823965.1 Chloroflexota bacterium | reverse complement strand
GGGTGTGGGAATCCCTGGTTCCGGGGTGACTTAGCCATCCAGACAGGCCGGATTGTTGAAATTGCCCCGCCCGGCACACTCAGAGGCCAGGAAATCATAGACGTGGCTGATCGCTTCGTCTCGCCAGGATTTATTGACATCCATACCCATTCGGACCTATCCATCCTGGTCAACCGCCGCGCGGAGAGTGCCGTCCGACAGGGAGTCACGACCCAGGTGATCGGTAATTGCGGGATGTCCCCGGCGCCGGTAGAGGAGAATCACATAGCTGACATGCATAACTACTGGGGACCTATCTCAGATCAACCAGAAGTCAACTGGGATTGGCGAAGCTTTGACGGATATCTGAGAACCCTGCAGAGCGGTGGCTTGGCGATTAATATTGCTTCCCTGGCAGGGCATGCGGCGTTGCGTATAGCCGTTATGGACTTCGAAGAACGTGACCCGACACCGTCCGAACTCGATCGGATGAAAGAATATCTTAACGAAGCGATGCAGGCTGGGGCCTTCGGACTCTCTACAGGTCTGGTCTATCCCCCGGGCTGCTATGCCAGCACCAGCGAGATCATCACTTTATGCCAGGTTGTCTCTCGCTATCATGGATTGTATGCCTCCCACATCCGCGGAGAGCGGGAAACTATCCTGGAAGCAGTCGCCGAGGCGATCCACATCGGGCGCGAGGCTGGGGTACCAGTTCAGATCTCGCACAATGCGCCGAAATTTGGTGCTCCATGGGATGCCAACAGCAATCTGCGCTTGGTGGATGAGGCGCGGGCGCACGGCCAGGATGTGACAGTAGACAATGATGTGCACACCGACTTAGCCCCTGCGCTGACCGGAGGCTTACCCCAACACATCCAGGAGTTACCCGCCGCCGAGATCGTTACCTTGCTCCAGGACCCCAATACTCGCAGCAGGGTACGAGAGGAAATTATCTTTGACTATATAGACGAGACCAATATCCGTATCCTGCTTAAGCACCCGGCGGTGATGATCTGTTCCGACGGGCAGGTACTAGCCCCTTATGGTTTTTTGAACGATCCATCACCCTACTCCCCTTGCAGCTATGGTGAGTTCCCCGGCGTTTTGGAGCGTTATGTGCGCAACGAACCGGTGCTGCTACTCGAAGAGGCTATTCGTAAGATGACGTCCTTTCCTGCGCAACGTTTTGAGCTGATGGATCGCGGTGTCCTGCGAACAGGGGCCTGGGCTGATATCGTTGTTTTTGACCTGGAGCGTATTCGCGACCGGGCTACAAATCTATACCCACATACCTATCCTTTCGTAAATTACCCCCATCGCTATCCAGAGGGGATCGACTACGTCTTTGTGAACGGAGAATTGGTCGTTGATGGGGAACAGCATACCGATAAATTGCCGGGCAGAGTTTTGAGGCACCCGGTGGGAGCTTACCTTTATTCAGACAAAAGGAGCAGTAGGCAAAGTTAATAGAGAAACATAGGTAAGTATGCCTGTGAGGTGGTACAATCTGTCGAGACACTCGATCGTGTCAAAGAAGGAGGTGCATCAAGATCAAATTGAGATATTCCAAGACCAGACGTCTACTGTTATCCGCCTATCCCGAATGAGAGGAAAGAGAGGAAAAACAATGTTTAAAAAACGCTTTGTCTTGAAAATGATCGTGCTGGCAACGATCTTGAGCCTGGTATTGACAGCCTGTGCGCCGGCTACAGAAGCACCCCCAGCCGAACGCAAAGTTGCCACGTTCATCTGGACCCAGGAGTTTGACACGCTCAACCCCATGTATACGAACATGTGGTTCGTGACCGTCACCCATCAACTCTGGCTGCCCTGGGCTTGGGAGTTCGACGAGAATAACGAAGCCTTCCCCAAACTTGTCACGGAATTACCTAGCATAGAGAATGGGGGTATCTCTGCAGATGGCACCTCGATCACCTTGAAGCTTAGAGATGACCTCAAGTGGTCTGATGGGAAACCACTCACTTCCGAGGATTTCAAGTTCACCTGGCAGATGCGCGTTGATCCAAAGAATGCAGTGGCATCCGCCTACCCATACGATAAAATCGAGAGCTTCGATACCCCGGACGCTCGAACAGTG
Source organism: Chloroflexota bacterium (assembly GCA_043823965.1). Classification (GTDB taxonomy): domain Bacteria; phylum Chloroflexota; class Anaerolineae; order Anaerolineales; family Villigracilaceae; genus CG2-30-58-95. The sequence continues at coordinate 11,069 of JBDRTP010000070.1, read as the reverse complement.
GTGATCCACTTTGCCGAACCATTTGCCCCATGGATTACCTTGTGGCGAGGCATTCTGCCATCGCATATCCTCAAACCGGTTTACGATGCCGAGGGTACCTTGGACAACGCCGAGTGGAACCTGAAGCCGGCGGTCGGTTATGGGCCGTATGTTTTCGCCGAGTGGGAGTCAGGTAGCTTTGCCCGCTTTGTTGTTAACGAAAACTATTGGGGCGATAAGCCGAAGATCGATGAGATCTTCTTCCGCTTTGTACCTGATGATGCCTCACAGGTTGCTGCTCTGGAAGCCGGCGATGGAGACCTGGGCACTTTCATCGCTTACAGCGATGTTCCCAAGCTGAAGGAAGCCGGTATCAATATTATGGTTCAGCCTTCTGGATACAATGAAGGCTGGTTCTTCGTGATCAATGAGGAAATCGGTCACCCGGCGCTCGTAGATGTCAACGTCCGCAAGGCGATTGCCATGGCTGTGGACCGTGAGGCCATCAACCGAGACCTGCTGCTCGGACTCACCAAGGTTCCTGCCAGCTTCTGGGATTCACTACCCTTCTACAACGATCCCCCACTGGTCAATTACCCCTATGACCCCGAGGCCGCGAAAAAATGGCTGGATGACGCAGGCTGGGTGGATTCCAACGGCGATGGTGTGCGCGATAAGGATGGTGTCGAACTGGTTTTAACCTATGGGACCACCATCCGTGAGATCCGCCAGGATACACAGGCAGTTGTCCAGCAACAGTTGGCACAGGTTGGGATCAAAGTCGAACTACAGAGTTTCGACGCCGATCTGTACTTCTCAGGTTATGGTGAAGGTCCGGCTGCAAATGGAGAAATCGACATCATGGAATGGTCGGATGCTCCCTCGGCTTTCCCTGATCCGGATGTTTATTACTGGCTGTGCAGCGAGATACCAAGCGATGAATATCCTGCAGGTGGCAACTGGTTCTACGTGTGTGACGAAGAACTGGACGCGCTGATCCAACTTCAGGCGACCCAGGTCGATGCGGCTGAACGTCAGAAGACCATTTCCCAGATCAACCAGATGTTCCATGACAGGGTTTACTGGCTCGGTCTGTGGCAGGACCCCGATGTCTGGGCAGTTGGTTCAAGACTTAATAATGTAAAGTTCTCTGGCGTGACCCCTCTCTTCAATATCGTGGAGTGGGATCTGAAGTAGTCAAAGACAGCTAAAGAACATACAAACCAGGTGGGCTGGGGGCAACCTCAGCCCACCTGAATGAATAATTCGGTTTCCTGCAAGGAACCCAGGATGACACGCTATATCATCAAACGCTTCTTGCAAGGTATCCCTCTTCTCTTCATCATCAGCATCATTTTGTTTGTGCTCATGATGAACATGGGGGATCCGATTGCCACCATGGGTGGACGGTCTGTTATGCGTCCAGCCGATCGCGAAAGGTTAACTCGCCAGCTTGGATTGGACAAGCCGCTGCACATCCAGTACCTCTACTGGTTGATAGGCAACGATTGGACCAAAGTTGACATGGATGGGGACGGTGTGGCTGAGACACCCGGCATCCGTCGTGGTGCATTGCGTGGCGATTTCGGCACATCACTCGTCAACCGCGGCAAACCCGTGATTGATGTAATTGCAGAGCGCCTGCCAAATACACTGATCCTGATGGTGGCTTCTGAGGTGGTTATTATCCTGGGAGCACTACTGGCAGGTATCTATTCAGCCCTTCGTCAATACTCAACTTTCGATTACATAATAACAGGTTTATCGTTCATTGGTTATTCAATGCCGATCTTCTTCATTGCCCTAATCTCGATGTATCTCTTTGCAGTACTGTTTAAACGCTGGGGACTTCCATACCTGCCTACAATCGGGATGTTCGACCCGCAAATTGGTAAAACCCCGGCTCAGGTATTATGGCATCTGGTATTGCCAGTCCTTAGTATCTCGATCATCAGCTTTGCTGCTTACAGCCGTTATATCCGCAGTACCATGCTCGAGGTAATGAGTCAGGATTACATCCGTACAGCCAGATCGAAGGGATTGCCTCCCCGCGATGTCGTCTTCATCCACGCCCTGAAAAACGCCTCTCTACCGATTGTCACCGTGATTGGCCTGGACTTGCCTCTCCTCCTGGGAGGTGCGGTCGTGACAGAACGGATTTTTGCCTGGCCGGGTATGGGACGCTTGTTCCTGGATCATGTATCACGTTCCGATACACCGGTAGTAATGGGCATCTTGATGTTAGTTGCTACCGCGGTGATAGTTTTTCAGATCATCACGGACATTGTTTATGCGTGGCTGGACCCGCGCATCCGTTATGGCACATAGGATGCGACCAATGGAAACTACACCAAAACCTCTACAAATAACCTCTTTTGCCCCCGACGAATTGGAAGCACCACCACTTACTCTGGCCCAACTGGCCTGGCGCCGTTTCCGTCGGCATAAACTGGCATTATTTGGTGCGGTCACACTCTTTTTGTTGTTCGCCTATGCTTTCGGTGGTGCGCTGATCTTATCAGAAAGCTATGCAAATTCCACCAATACGACCTTGCGTTTGGTCGGACCATCGGCGGAACACCCGTTCGGCACAGATACGGTCGGCCGCGACCTGCTGGCACGCACCATCTACGGTGGACAGATTTCTTTATTGATCGGCCTGATAGCTGTCATCATTGGTAGTATTGTTGGCATTATCGTTGGTGCACTGGCGGGATATTATGGAGGGTTGGTAGACAGTATCCTGATGCGCATCACCGAAGCAATGCTCAACATTCCTCAAATATTCCTGCTGATCGTAATGGCTAAATATTTTGGGGGCAAGATACCAGAAGTGGAAGTTCTTGGTCGTACCTACAGCGGCAGCCTCATCGTGATCATTGTAATCATTGGTTTGACCAGCTGGATGTACTTGGCCAGGATCGTCCGCGCCGAGTTTCTATCGCTCAAAGAAAACGATTTCATTTTGGCGGCGCGCGCCACCGGCACATCTAACACGGAGATTATCTTCAGGCATATCTTGCCAAACAGCATTGCCCCGATTGTTGTCTCAGCCACGTTGGGAGTTGCCAACGCCATCCTGGCCGAAGCCTACATTAGCTTTTTAGGTCTGGGCGTCCAGCCGCCTACAGCAACCTGGGGGAATATACTGAATGCTGCCAATAAATATCTCGAATCGGCACCATGGTTATGGTTCTTCCCCGGCCTGTTGATCCTGCTGACTGTATTGAGCATCAATTTCCTGGGTGATGGGCTGCGTGATGCCCTCGACCCGAGGAGCAGGACAGTTTGACAGTTTGATAGTGAGATGGTTGGGTAGTTTCATTGGCGCTGTTCGACCATCCAGCCGCTAAACCACCCAACTACGAAACCGCCCCACTATCCAACTACCCAACTACCCAACTACAAAACTATGTCACTTCTTCTCGAAGTCACCGACCTCAAGACCCGCTTCCATACCGCGGAAGGGACGGTGTTTGCCGTCAACGGGATTTCGTTCCACGTCGAGCAAGGTGAAACCCTGGCGGTCGTCGGTGAGAGCGGATGTGGTAAATCGGTCAGCATGTTGTCCATCCTGAGATTGATTCCAACTCCGCCCGGTGAAATCGTCCGTGGAACAGCCATCTATCGCGGCTGTGACTTGCTGAAAATAAATGAACGTGAAATGGAAGGGATACGCGGTAAGGAAATCTCCATGATCTTTCAGGACCCGATGACTTCGCTCAACCCCGTTTTGACGATTGGCCGGCAGATCACCGAGTCCTTGCGCACACACTTGTCAATGGATCAACACGTGGCGGAAAAGCGGGCCGTCGAACTATTGGAGAAAGTGGGCATTTCCGACCCCAGACAACGTCTGAGCGACTATCCCCATCAATTCTCCGGGGGTATGCGCCAGCGGGTGATGATTGCGATGGCGCTTTCGTGTTTTCCCTCCCTGCTGATTGCCGACGAGCCGACTACTGCGCTGGACGTTACAATCCAGGCGCAGATTGTCGAACTGGTTGTCCAGCTGCGCGACTTGTTGCACACGGCCATCATCTGGATCACGCACGACCTGGGGGTTGTCGCCGGGCTGGCCGACCGTGTCATCGTCATGTACGCCGGTTTTTTGGTCGAGGAAGCGCGCGTCGACGACCTGTACGAAAACCCGCGCCATCCCTACACGCTGGCATTACTGGCCGCCCTGCCGCGCGTCGACCGCCGCCGCGACCGGCGTCTCAAATCCATTCCCGGTGCCCCGCCCAGCCTGCTGGTCGAGCCGCACGGCTGCCCATTCGCGCCGCGCTGCGAAGTCGCCGTGGAACGCTGCAAAAGCGACAACCCGGCTTTGACGCCAGTGGGACAGGAACACGCCATTGCCTGCTGGGTGGATGTCCGCACAGGAGCGCCGCGATGACCGCCTCACAGCCCCTGGTCATCGTCGAAAACATGACGAAGCACTTTCCCGTGCGGCGCGGGATTGTCATTGAACGTAAAGTCGGCGCAGTCCGCGCCGTGGATGGGATTTCGTTTTCCATTGCCCGCGGCGAAACGCTCGGGCTGGTCGGCGAGAGCGGCTGCGGCAAGACCACCGCCGGACGCACCCTGCTGGCCCTCTACCCCGCCACTTCGGGGAGCGTCATCATTGATGGTCAGGATGTGTACAAAGCCAAAAAGCATGACCTGATGACCATCCGCCAGAAAGCGCAGATGATCTTTCAGGACCCCTACGCGTCCCTCAATCCGCGCTGGACGGTCAACGCCATCGTCAGCGAACCGCTGCGCGTGCACAAACTGCTTCCAACGGATCGGGAACGCTCGGAGCGGGTCAAAGAACTGCTGAATCTGGTCGGGATAAGCAGTCGCATGGTCAACCGTTTCCCGCACGAGTTTTCCGGCGGACAGCGCCAGCGCATCGGCATCGCGCGTGCCCTGGCCTCCGACCCGAAGTTCATCGTCTGCGACGAACCCATCTCGGCGCTCGACGTGTCCATCCAGGCGCAGGTGGTCAACCTGCTGGAGGATTTGCAGGACCGGTTCAGCCTGACCTACCTGTTCATCGCCCACGATCTGAGCATGGTGCGCCACATCTGCGACCGGGTGGCGGTCATGTACCTGGGCTGGATTGTCGAACTGGCCGAGCGCAACGAACTCTACGATCACCCGCTGCATCCGTACACGACCGCGCTGCTCTCCGCCGTCCCCATCCCCGACCCGAAAAAGGACCGCGCCCGCCGCCGCATCATCCTGCCCGGCGACGTGCCCAGCCCGATCAACCCGCCTCCCGGCTGCCGCTTTCACCCGCGCTGTCCGCTGGCCGACGACCGCTGCAAGGTCGAGGTCCCGGAATGGCGCGAGATGGCTCCCGGCCACTTCGTGGCCTGCCATAAAATCTGAGGAGGGGCGGATGATTGACCTCGAGCGCCTGCTCCGCGTGCCTTATGTGGACCCGGAGAACGGTTATGACATTTCCTTCGACGGGGAACGCGCCGCCTTTTCCTGGAATCTCAGCGGACAGTGGGAAATCTACGAGGTGAACTTGCGCGGCGCGCGGGACCCGAAGCCTGTGTCCTCCGGCCCCGGTGCGAAATCCGCCCCGCTCTATTCCCCGGACGGGACGCGCCTCGTCTACGGCGTGGACTTCGACGGCAGCGAAAACCTCCGCATCCTGGTCTGCGACTGGGCGACCGGCGCGCAGACCGACCTGACGCCGGATTCCCGCGCCGCCATTCTGCCCTACTTCGTCTGGTCGCCGGACAGCAAGGAAATCGCCTTCATCTCGGATGTTTCCGGCCACTTCTGCACCTACGCCATGCTTGCCAGCAGCGGCGCGCCGCGGCTCATCCTGGACGAGGAAGACCCCGCCCGCGCCCTGCACTGGTCGCCGAACGGACGCTGGCTCTCGGTCAGCGTGGAGGCGCGCGGGCAGGATACTTCCGCGCGGGCGAAACAGCGCACCCGTGAACTATTGGATGCCTATCGACGTCCCGAACTGGAGTTGAAGAAGGAAAACGCAATGTGTAAAATGGTCGAACACCTGGCATAAAAAGCGGACATTGCCCACATTCCATCGTTGGAATAGGAGAAAATATGCTCGATCTCAAAGCTCTTTTACAAGTCCCCTATGTTGAACCGTTCACCGGCTTCGATGTTTCACCGGATGGTAGGAAAGTTGCCTTTTCCTGGAATAAGACCGGGCAATGGGAGATTTACGAACTTTCCTTGACCGGCCACCAGACTCCCAGACGGATTTCCGTTGGTCCGGGTGGGAAATTTGGCCCCAAATATTCCCCCGAAGGCTCGCGCCTGGCATACTTGGTGGATTTCGATGGCAGTGAGCAATATCATTTGTTCCTGCAGGATTTTATCTCTGGAAAGAACGATGACCTGACGCCTGGCATTCCATTCTCGCTGCAAACAAATATCGCCTGGTCACCGGATGGAAATGCCATTGCCTTCCTTGCAGACCAAAGCCAACACTTCGATGCCTATGTTATGGATTTGGAGAAACCTGTCCCGGAAAGTCAGGAAACGGGGACACTCTTTTCAATCCGCAGAATCCTCAACATCGGTCGCCCGGGATGGAATGTCATATGGTCACCCGACGGGCAGCGGCTGGCAGTGGTCTTCGAAGGTTCCGGCCAGGATTACCTGACTTACCTCGTCACACCGGATGGAAAAGAGAGCCGGCCAATTGTAAAAGACGGGGTGCCGATTGACGCCGGCAGCCCGGCCTGGTCCCCGGACGGCAGGCGGCTGGCTTTTACCTCCGATCTGACAGGCTGGCACAGCATTGGCATCTTGGAACTTGACAAAGAGGAAATTACCTGGCTTAAAGGCAGTCAGGGTGAGCGCTATTCGCCGGCATGGTCGCCGGACGGAAATAATCTGGTGTATGTGACCGCCGATGGAGCCGAGACTTGGTTGGAACTATGGCGGGAGGGCGATCACCCGCTCCGTCTGCAGCAAATGGAACCGGGGATGCACTACACGCCTACTTTCACACCAGATGGCGATGCAATCGTCTTCGTTTTCGACAATCCGGGCCACCCCGATGATCTATGGGAAATCTCCTTCCGGGGACGAAACCTGCGGCAATTGACTCAATCCCTGCCACCAGCATTGCGGAAAGCGAACTTTATCATGCCGGACGAAGTGATCTATACTGGCATGGATGGGGAGATAGTCCCCGCGTTGCTCTACCGCCCCGCAGACGTAAGTCCCAAGACCCCGGCAGTGATCGTCATCCATGGCGGGCCTACCTGGCACTTTTCTTTCACCTGGTATCCAATCATGACCTACCTGGTCAGTCGCGGCTGGACCGTGTTGGCGCCCAACTACCGCGGTTCCACCGGCTATGGGCGCAAATGGCAGACCCTCAACCGTTTCGACCTTGGAGGCGGCGACGCCGACGACTGCGCAGCCGGTGCGCATTACCTTGTGCGGGAAGGCCTGGCTGACCCGAAGCGCGTCGCCGTCACCGGGCGCAGCCATGGCGGTTACCTGACCATGAGTTGCCTGACCCGTCACCCGACGCTCTGGGCGGGTGGATCAGCCATCGTTCCCTTCCTGAACCTGTTCAATTGCCACGAGGAATTGCGCGAAGACTTGAAGCATTGGGACATCGAAAATATGGGCCGCCCGGACGAGAACTATGAACTATGGCGCGAACGTTCCCCGTATTTCTTCCTGGATCGCGTCCTGGCCCCGGTACAAATCATCTGCGGCGAAAATGACCCGCGTTGCCCGGCAAGTGATTCAATCCTTGCCCGTGATAAACTGCTGGAATTGGGTTGCCAGGCGGATTTCAAGATGTACGAAAATGAAGGCCATAGATTCCTCAAGATTGAGAACGTGCTTGATTCTGAAGTGCGCCGCGTCGCGTTCCTGGCGCGGCTGCTGGAAAAATGATATGGAGGCGACCATGGAACCAATTTTGGCGCGCTGTGGTTATCGCTGCGACCTTTGCCTGGCCTACAAGCCCAATGTTACCCGGAATCCGTTCAACCAGCAGAAACTGAGCGACGGCTGGCACAAGTACTTTGGCTTCCGGCTGCCGGCTTCGGCGATCTGTTACGATGGGTGCATGACCGACAACCCGAAACTGATAGACCGGAACTGCCCGGTGAGGCCATGCGTAATCGAAAAGGGGCTGGATAACTGCTCGCAATGTGAGCAATATGTGTGCGAAAAACTAGCCGAACGGCTGGTCGTACTCGACGAAGTCCAGCGGAGGGTCGGCATGGAAATCCCCAAAGGGGATTATGCCTCCTTCATCCACCCGTATAAGAACAAGAAGCGGCTCGATGCCCTGAGGGAAACATGATGTCCTTTAATTTCCTTTCACCCGAAGAAATCGAAGCCATCCACCAGGCCAGTCTGCGGATTCTTGCCGGGACCGGCGTGGCGCTGACCGAGCTGAAGAGCCGCGACCTGCTGACTGCCGCCGGGGCGACGACGCGCGGGACCCGTATCCTGCTCCCGCCCGAACTCGTGGAGAAATGTATCCAGCAGGCCGGGAAAACGACAACCATCCGCGGCCGCGGCGGGACGGTGAAAACGCTCGGCGACGGGTCGCTCTACTTCCACAACCTGGGCGGCGCGCCGAACGTCTACGACCCGGCCTCCGGGACCCGCCGCCCGGCCACCGTCCAGGACGTGCGCGACGCGGCGCGCCTGCTGGATGCGCTGGAGAATTGTCACACCATCACACCGTTCTTCACGCCGACGGAAGTCCCCGGGGGGATCATGTCGCTGGCGATGTACCGCCATGCCCTGCCGCATACCGTCAAGCCGGTGCAGGGACCAGGCGTCCAGTATGCGGCCGAAGCGCGTTACGCCGTCAAAATGGCGGAAGTCATCGGCAAGCCGGAGGAAGTGCTGACCCTGGCGCTTTCGCCGGTCAGCCCGCTGACCATCCCCGACCACGAGGCGGAAGCCATCATGGAAATCGCCCGCCTCGGCATTGCCTTCGCGCCGCTGCCCTGTCCCACCGCGGGGACGACCGCGCCGATGTCCATCGCCGGGGCGGTTGCCCAGCAGAACGCCGAGGTGCTGGCCGCGCTGGCGCTGGCGCAACTCGTCCGGCCCGGCCTGCCCATCATCTACTGCGGGCGTCTGGCGATGATGGAACCGCGCACGGGCCTCTCCGTCTGGGGTGGGGTGGAACTAGGCATCGCTTCGGCGGCCACGGTGCAGGTCGGGCACCGCTATGGGCTGCCGGTCAACGTCTACGGCTTCTCGACGAACGCGCACAGTCTCGAGGTCCAGAACGGATTCGAGCGCGGACTGAACGCGCTCCTACCGGCCTTGGCCGGCGCGGACGAACTCTCCGGTATCGGTGAGATGGAGGCCGGCGTAATGGGTTCGTTCGCCCAGATGGTGGCCGATAACGAGTTTGCCGGGAGCATCCTCCGGGTCCGGAAGGGCATCGCCGCGGACGCGGATGCGCTGGCGGTGGAGGTCGTCGCGGCGGCGATGGAGTCCACGCGCAACTTCCTCGGCCAGAAGCACACCCTGAAGTATCTCAAATCCGGCGAGGTGCTGTTGACCCGGCTGGCCGAGCGCGCCTCGTGGGAGACGTGGGAGGCGGGCGGGCGGCAGGGGCTGGCCGAACGGGCGCAGGCGGAGGCCGAGCGGATTTTGCGCGAGCGCCAGGTGACTCCGCTGGAGCCATCTCAGGAACGCGAATTGGATAGTATCTTGGCGGCCGCGGAACGCGAGTTGGTGAAGTGATTCACCACGAAGGACACCAAGTCACACAAAGGATTCACGAAGTTCTTTTTGTTCTTCCTTCGTGAAACTTTGTGTCCGTTGTGTTGAAAGGAACTTATGCTCAACAAAGCCAAAGCCATTCAGGAACAACTGACTGCCTGGAGGCGGGACTTCCACATGCACCCGGAACTCGGCTTCCAGGAGACGCGCACCGCCGCGAAAGTAGCGGAGACGCTGGAAGGATTCGGGTACCGCGTCCGGCGCGGGGTGGGCAAGACCGGCGTCATCGCCGAGATCGGGGCAGGCAAACCCATCATTGCCATCCGCGCCGACATGGACGCCCTGCCCATCGTCGAGGCCAACGACGTGCCGTACTGCTCGAAAAACGAGGGCGTGATGCACGCCTGCGGACACGACGGTCACACGACGATGGGACTGGGCGCGGCGTTGCTGCTTGCGCGGGAACAGTTCCCCGGTACCGTGCGCTTCCTGTTCCAGCCGTCGGAGGAGGTGGCGGACGAGGAGAACCTGAGCGGGGCGCCGCGCATGATCGCGGAGGGGGCGATGAAAAATGTGGACATGGTCATCGCCCTGCACGTGGACCCGGCCACGCCGGTCGGCGACATCCGCATCGAATCCGGCCCGGCTTCCGGCGGCGTGGACTCGTGGTTTGGGCGCGTGGTCGGCAAAGGTGGGCACGGGGCGCGTCCGCAGGAGACGATAGACCCCATCTTTATCAGCGCGCATGTCATCTTTGCCCTGAACGGGATCGTCTCGCGCCGGGTGCATCCATTCAGCCCAGCGGTGGTCAGCATAGGTGCGATACACGCCGGCCAGGCCGAAAACGTCATACCGGCCCAGGTGGATTTTGCGGGGACGCTGCGTTATACTGAGCATAAAGTGCAAGAACAGATCCATGTTGAGATCGAGCGTGCTTTCACGCTGGCTCGTACACTCGGCGGCGATTACGAATTGAGATTTGAAATCGGCACGCCGCCTATGCAAAATCACCCGGCGGCCGTCGAATTGATCCAGAAAACGGCGGCGGACCTGCTCGGAGGCGAGCATATCCTGCCATTCCAGAAAGAATTGGGTGCGGAAGATTTCGGCTGTTTTTCGGAAGTGGCCCCAGGTGCGATGTTCGTGCTCGGCGCGCGCATCGAGGGCGACGAGCGCTTCGGTCACAATCCGCGCTTCGACATTGACGAGCGCGCCCTGCCGGTCGGCGCGGCGCTGCTGGCCGAGTCGGCGCGGCGGTTTTTACGAAAGGATCAACCACGAAGGACACGAAGGGGCACAAAGGTTTAAGAACTCCTTCGTGTTCCTTCGCGTCCTTTATGGTAAAAAACATCAGGAGGTATTATGCACACCATTCTGAAAAGCAACACAAAAGA
>JBDRTP010000069.1:0-8441 GCA_043823965.1 Chloroflexota bacterium | reverse complement strand
GTTCGGCGCGCGGCCCGCTTCCCAGCGAGGCGCAGAAACACGTCCCGGCCGGGCGCAGGCAGTTGACGGCTACGACGAACAAGTTTCTACGCCGGGCGCGGTAGATGGGATCCGCATAATCCTCGCGCATGAAAGCGCGATCCTGAATTTCGATGGCGGCCAGTTCACAGGCGCGCACGCCGATCAGGGCATAGCGTGGCGCAGGTTCGCCGTCGGGTGCGATGCGCCAGCGCCCGTCCTTGCGCGCCGTGAAGAGCGTCAGGCGCGGTGGGGGGTAGTGTATTCTTTCCTAATCCGGTGGGTGAATTGTCATACAATAAGCCTGACGGAAATATGCTAAAATGTTCGCACGATGGACGATAGGCGCTGGTCAATGCTCTATCGCCCGTGAGTGGAGCGAACGCATGAAAAACATCATTCAACCCGTCAAAGGCACGCGTGATTTTTATCCGGAACAGATGGCGATTCGCGCCTGGCTGTATGCTATTTTACGTCAGGTTTCGGAATCTTTTGGCTACCAGGAATGGGACGGCCCATTCATCGAGACGATTGACCTGTACGCGGCCAAATCGGGCGAGGAACTGGTCAAGGAACAGTCGTTCGTTTTTCAGGATCGCGGCGGGGATTTCATCACCCTGCGCCCTGAGTTGACCCCTTCGCTGGCGCGCATGATCGCCGCCCGCCAAAACGAACTGGCTTTTCCCGTCCGCTGGTGGTCATTTGGCCCGTTCTGGCGTTATGAGCGCCCACAGAAGGGCCGTACGCGCGAGTTTTTCCAGTGGAACGCAGACATGCTGGGCGTCAATTCGCCTGAAGCGGATGCGGAACTAATTGGCGTAGCCGCCGCGTTCCTGAAAGCGGTCGGCCTGACGCCTGGGATGGCGTTGATTTTTGTCAACAACCGCCGCCTGATGGAGGCCGAATTTGACGACCTGGACATCCCGCCTGAAAAACGGCTGGAGGTCTCCGGCCTGGTGGACCGCCGCACCAGGATGGAAGCGGACAAGTGGGAGGCCTATGCGCTTGAAAGCGGCCTGAGCCGGAAACAATTGGGCGGTTTGAAAACGCTGCTGGAAAACAAGGAACTCTGGCACAAGTCCGATGAACTGGCGCGCCTGTTCGCGGCGCTCAAGGCGCTGGGCGTGGAGGAATACGTCCGCTTTGACCCAAACATCATGCGCGGCCTGCTCTACTACACCGGTACTGTCTTCGAGGCCTTCGACCTGACCGGCGGCGTGCGCCGCGCCATCCTGGGCGGCGGACGCTACGATAACCTGCTGGCTGACGTGGGCGGCGCGCCGCTTTCGGGCGTCGGCTTTGCGATGGGGGATGTGGTCATCGGCATCGTTTTGCGGGAGCGCGGCTTGATTCCCTCTTTTCCGCCTTCGCCCGCGCCGGCGCTGGTGACGGTCTTCGACGAGAACCTGTGGTTGCAATCCTATGCCCTGGCTGCCGACCTGCGCCGCGCCGGAATCGCTGTGACCTGTTATCCCGAACCGGCCAAACTGCCCAGGCAATTCAAATTCGCCGACCGGATGGGCATGCGCGTCGCGCTGGTCATCGGCCCGGACGAGGCCGCAGCCGGTAATATCACTGTGAAAGACCTGCGCTCCGGAATGCAGGAAACAATCCAGCGCGCCGATGTCGCGGCGGCGGTGCAGCGAATCCTTGCAGGGGAGTGAGGCTGGTGATATAATCTTTCCCGCTTCAGCGACTGGTCACTGATCACTGATCACTGATCACTGATGACTGATCACTGGTCACTGGTCACTGATCACTGATCACTGATCACTGATCACTGGTCACTGGTCACTGGTTACTGCTCGTGGTGGCTGTAGCTCAATCGGCAGAGCACTTGACTGTGGATCAAGATGTTGCGGGTTCAAGCCCCGTCAGCCACCCCTGAATAAAAGACCCTCAAGGTGTCAAAAACCTTGAGGATCTTTTGGTTCGTCAAGTGTTGTCTCATTATTTCATCCCAGCGCCACGTCCAGCATCATCATCACTGCGAAACCGAGCATCGCCCCGATTGTTGACAGGTGGGTTTCCTTCTCCATCTGCGCTTCCGGGATCAATTCTTCAACGACAACGTAGATCATCGCTCCCGCTGCGAAAGCCAGCGCATAGGGCAGAATTGGGCGGATAAATAGTACCGCGGCTGCTCCAAGCACACCTGCCACCGGCTCGACGAGACCGGACAACTGTCCATACCAGAAACTTTTCAGGCGGCTCACCCCTTCCCGCCGCAAGGGAATGGCTACCGCGGACCCCTCTGGAAAGTTCTGGATCCCGATGCCGATCGCAAGCGCTACCGCGCCGGCCAGGGATGCCGAGGGCAACCCGGCTGCCACCGCGCCAAAGGCCACCCCGACCGCCAATCCTTCGGGGATATTGTGCAGAGTGATGGCTAAAACCAGCAGGATGCTGCGCTGCCAGTTGGTTTTGATCCCCTCGGCCTCCTCAATGGGGTAGCCGATATGCAGGTGAGGCAGCACCTTGTCCACGCTCCACAAGAATGCACCGCCGAGTAGAAATCCTGTCGTGGCCGGGAACCATGCCGGCAGTTTGCCTCCTTCCGCCATTTCGATAGCCGGGGCCAGCAATGACCAGTAACTGGCGGCGATCATCACACCCGCGGCAAAGCCGAGCATGGCATTCAGAATTTTCCGGTTGACGCTTTTGAAAATGAAAACGGTGGCCGCTCCTAGCGCGGTCAGGAACCAGGTAAAGGTTGTACCCACAAGGGCCTGCCAGATGGGATGGAGAATCGCGAGCCATTCAAGAATCATTTTCTCTTCCTCGTTTCATAATGGTTGCGGTTGGAAGCTGCGCTATAAAATTACCGCTCAACATTTGCCTTGATCACGCAAATCTTTTCACCGCAGAGCACCCTTCGGCAGGCTCAGGGCAGGCGCGGAGAGCGCAGAGTTTTTCCTGTGTTTTCTCCGCGAACTCTGCGATCTCTGCGGTGAAAAAACTTTGGTTGCGGTTGGAAGCCGCGCTATGACTTATAATTATAAGATATCCCTGTGATCCCGGCATCATTTAAACAAGGAGAATTCCATGGCTGAAAAATTACTCTACCTCTCCCGCGTCGACGTGGAGAAAACCGCCCTCGACATGCCCACCATCCTGCGCCTGCTCGAGGAAGCCTTCGGCGAGAAAGGCCGCGGCAAGGTCGAGATGCCGCCCAAGCCCGGCATCCACACCATGCCGGATGCCTTCATCCATGCCATGCCGGCCTATATCCCCTCGCTGAAATCGGCCGGAATCAAGTGGGTCAGCGGCTACCCGGAAAACTACAAGCGCGGCCTGCCCTACATCACCGGCCTGCTGATCCTCAACGACGTCGAAACCGGCATTCCGCTGGCCGTGATGGACTGCACCTGGATCACCGCCTACCGCACCGGCGCAGCGACGGGTGTCTCGGCCAAGTATCTGGCGCGTCCGAACAGCGAGGTGGCCGGCATCCTGGCCTGCGGCGTACAGGGTCGGACGAACCTCGAAGCCCTGGCATGCCTGTTCCCGCTCGAGCGCGTCTACGCTTACGATATCCTGCCTGAAGCGCAGGAAAAGTATATCGCCGAGATGAAGGCGAAATTTGACTTTGAAATTATCGGCGTCAAAGAACCGAAGCAGGCCGTCGTCGAGTCTGACCTGGTCGTGACTTCAGGCCCGATCCTCAAACATCCGACTCCCACCATCGAAAAGGACTGGCTGAAGCCTGGCGCGTTCGGCTCGGCGGTGGATTTCGACTCGTACTGGAGCGGCGGCGCGCTGGCGCAAATGGAGCGCATCTCCACCGACGATCATGCCCAGTTCCAGTATTACAAATCCGTCGGCTACTTCCAGCAAACGCCCGACCCGTATGCCGATTTGGGTGAAATCGTGGCCGGACTTGAGCCTGGCCGCCAATCGGACAGCGAGCGCACGCTGGCAATCAACCTCGGCCTGGCGATGGACGACATGGCCGTCGCCCCCGAAATCTACCGCCGAGCCAAGGCGAAGGGTTTGGGAACCTGGCTGCCCCTCTAGTCTCCAGACTTCGGCCCTGCCATCTGAATATGTCCTCAAAACACCGCCTCCCGCTTCTTCTCCTGACCCTCGGCCTGCTCGCCGCGTTCTGTAACATGCCCTCCGCCGGGCCTGCTCAGCGTCCTCCGGATGCGATGGCGACGATGGTCGCGGCGACGCTCCAGGCCCTTACCCCGCAGGCCACGCCGACTGCTGCGTTTGCGCCCACGTCGGAGACCACGTTTACACCTGTGCCTACGCCAACGCCGGGGACGGGTGAGGTCTCCGGTCGAGCCTGTTTTCGCTCCGGTATGACCGCGCTGGCAGCCTATTTCGAGAATACGGCGACGGGCCAAGTCGTTGAACTGGCGTTGACCAGCGGCCAGCCGGTTTACAAAATTGATTTGCCAGTGGGGACATACCGGGCTTACGGCTGGCCGCCGGATTTTTCCATCGGCGTTCTGTATGAAGGCGGCACGTTTCAGGTCTTCGCCGGTCAGAAAACCACCGGCATTGACTTGTGCGACTGGTTTCATGGCCCGTTCGACGTGCCTTACCCGCCCGGGTATACTCCCGCGCAGACGGTTGGCTCGATCTCTGGCGGTATCTACGGTTATCCCGGCAGCGCCAGCGCGAAATTGACCATCGTGGCCTTCAACCAGACGACGTATTTCTGGTATTGGGTCAGTCCTGCGCCGGGTGTGCGCGCATATACGATCACCAACCTGCCTCCCGGCACGTACCAGGTTGTGGCTTATGATGATGGCGGCAGCGCGGGCGGCACGGCTGCGAATATTGTTGTCATTGCCGGTCAGGTCACCGCGGCGGATATTGCCAACTGGGGCGGGTCCTACCCGGCCAATCCGTTGAAGTGACTATTATCAGTAAAGGAGAAAAAATGAAAACGAAACGATGGTTGTTGTTCCTCCCTTTGATTTTATTTACCGGAGTCTTCTGTAACGTGAGCGTCACCACCACGCCAACCCCGCTGCCACCAGACGTCAGCCAGCTTGTGCAGGAGACCATGGCCGCGCTTACCGACCAGGCTCCGGTGGACACACCTATCCCACCGCCTCCGACGGACACACCCATCCCACCGCCTCCGACAGACACGCCCGTCCCGCCGCCTGCGGCTACCGGCAGCATTTCCGGCTTCCTTTCCTATCCGAGTGAGTTCATCCCGCCGTTACGCGTGACCGCGTTCAATATCGGTACTGGAGAGATCTTTTATATTGATACCCCCATAAACCAGGGAGATTATCAAATCGAAAACCTGCCTCCAGGCGCCTATCACGTAGTCTCTTATACCATGCAAGACCCGTACCTGGCCGGTGGTTACAGCCAGATGGTCCCCTGTGGATTGGCATACGACTGTGAGGATCACACACTGATTGACGTGGTCGTCGTCGCCGGCCAGGATACGCCGAACATCAACCCCGGAGATTGGTACGCGCCGGAGGGCAGTTTCCCGCCAAAGCCGTAATATGTCCTTCAAACTCGTCTCCCCCTTCCAGCCCACCGGCGACCAGCCGGAGGCCATCCGTCAGTTGGTAGCAGGCATCCAGCGCGGACTCAGGCACCAGGTCCTGCTCGGAGCGACCGGCACCGGCAAAACCTACGCCATCGCCTCGGTCATCCAGCAGGTCCAGAAACCGGCGCTCATTATGGCGCACAACAAAACGCTGGCCGCCCAACTCTACGCCGAGTTCCGCGAGTTCTTCCCGGAGAACTCCGTCTCCTACTTCGTTTCCTATTATGATTATTACCAACCTGAGGCCTACGTGCCGCGCCAGGATTTGTACATCGAGAAAGAGACCGAGATCAACGAGGAGATCGAGCGTCTGCGTCTCGCAGCCACCACCGCGCTGATGTCACGCCGGGATGTCATCATCGTGGCCTCGGTCTCGTGCATTTACGGCCTGGGTTCACCCGAAGAGTACAGCAAGGGCGTGGTGAACCTGAAGATAGGGGAGATTTACCGGCGCAACGCGCTCATCCGCCAACTGGTGGACGGTCAGTACCAGCGCAATGACATGGAGCTGCGTCCCGGGACCTTCCGCGTGCGCGGCGACACCCTGGAAATCATCCCCGCCTACGAGGACAAGCGCGGCGTCCGCGTCACGTTTTTTGGGGACGAGGTGGAGCGCATCATGGAGTTCGTCCCGCTGACCGGCGAAATCCTGGCCGAGCCCGACCACGCCGATATTTACCCGGCCAGGCATTACCTGGCGCAGGAAGATAAACTCAAGGGATCCATCGCTAATATCGAGAAAGAATTGGAAGAGCGTGTGGCATATTTCAAGGCCAACGAAAAACTGCTCGAAGCCCAACGCATCGAACAGCGCACGCGTTACGATCTGGAGATGCTCAAGGAGGTCGGCTACTGTTCCGGCATCGAGAACTACTCGCGCCAGTTGGACGGGCGCGCCCCCGGCACGCATCCCTGGACGCTGATTGACTTCCTGCCCAGCGACTACCTGCTGGTGATTGACGAATCGCACATGAGCGTGCCGCAAATCCGCGGCATGTACAAAGGCGACCGCTCGCGCAAGGAGACGCTGGTCGAGTATGGCTTCCGCCTGCCCTCCGCGCTTGATAACCGTCCGCTCAAGTTCGATGAGTTCGAGCAGTGCATGGGCCATACCATCTACACCTCGGCCACCCCCGGCCCGTACGAGATGCAGCGCGCCGAGCAGGTGGTGGAGCAAATCATCCGCCCGACCGGACTGGTGGACCCGCAGGTGGAAGTCCGCCCGGTGAAAGGCCAGATTGACGACTTGGTGAAGGAAATCCGCGCCCGGGTCGAGGTGGGGCAGCGTGTGCTTGTAACGACACTCACGAAACGCATGGCTGAAGACCTGGCTGATTACCTGATGGAACTGGGCATCAAGGTGCATTACCTGCACTCAGAAGTGGAGACGCTGGAACGCATCGGCATCCTGCGCGATTTGCGCCTGGGCGTGTTCGACGTGGTTGTCGGTATCAACTTGCTTCGCGAGGGCCTCGACCTGCCTGAAGTCTCGCTGGTGGCGATCCTGGATGCCGATAAGGAAGGCTTTCTACGCTCCGACACGGCGCTCATCCAGACGACCGGCCGCGCCGCCCGCCACGTGGACGGCAGGGTCATCATGTACGCTGACCGCATCACTGATTCGATGAAGCGGGCGATTGACGAAACGGAGCGCCGCCGCGCCAGGCAGGTCAAGTTCAACCAGGAACACGGCATTGTGCCGGTCAGCATCCACAAGGCCATCCGTGATCTGACCGACCAAATGTCGGCTAAGGCGGTGGCTGAGATGAGAGGCGAGTACAAGACCAGGCGTCGTGAGGCGGTCACCTCGCGCAATGAGTTACAGCGCGTCATTGCTGAACTGGAAAAGCAAATGAAGGAAGCGGCCAAGAACCTGGAATTCGAGAAGGCGGCCGCGCTTCGAGATGAGATGTATGAGTTGAAGGGGATTTTGGCCGACGAAGCCGATTTGAAGCCGTGGGAGAGATTGAAGTTGCTGGCGGGGGAGGAGTAACAAAAGACCATTTTTTGATTACTCCTCACTCGCTTCCAATGTTTCCAAATCGTCCCATTTTCGATGGCGTATGGATTCCAATCTTTCGCTCGACCAGCCCATCACTTCGCGCAGGAACGTGCCAGAGATCAGAACTTTTAGATGGCGGCGTAATGTGGCGGTTGTTTCGTCTTCAACCGTCAAGTCCTTATCCTCGCTTACCAGGAAATCCGCTTTTGCCGAGATCGCCGCCAGCGCAATCGCGACGTCGCTTAGATCTCGAACAAGATTCTGGTTCGCGTCAATTTCCTCCTGCGTTGGGTCAGGCACAAGTTCGTATTCGGCTTCTTGCAGGAATTTTTCAAAACGGGGCAAATGTTGAGGGAAACGCTCTCGCATGTGTTCCCGCGCTTGCTTGATAACGAGAGGGCAGAGCATTAATTGGTAATCGCCATCGAGCGCGTGTTGCAACACTTCATAGGGCCAACGCGGGAACGCGTTGCCTGATAATAATATGTTGGTGTCAATGAACACACGCGGCTTGTCAGGCTGGTCTGCCATATTGCTCGCTGAAGACTCTGCGTTTGGTTTTCTCCAGGTCAGCCATGAATTCTTCCTCGGTCATGCCGAGTTTTTCAACCTCCCGCCCTAAATTGTGCGAGAGATCATAAAACGCGGACTTGGCCCGCCGACGCGCGGTCAGTTTATCGTACTCCGCCATGGAGAGAATGACTGCGACGGGCGCGCCGCTGCTCTCGATGACCGTGTGCTCGCTCTTCTGGCGAAGCCTGCGCACGACCACACTAAAGTTGCGCCGCAATTCGGTGGCCGTGATGGTCCTTTGACTGCCGTTATAGTGTCTTGCCATATTTACCTCCGAGGTTCTTTCCTATTGTACCTCACACCCTCCGCCGCCTTGCGGAC
>JBDRTP010000068.1:0-2789 GCA_043823965.1 Chloroflexota bacterium | reverse complement strand
TTTGCCAGATGATTATATCCACAGGGAAGGTATACACCCCTTCACGCAAGTCGTGAATGACCTCAGCCAACAAGCGCTGTTTCTTGATCAACTTTGCATACCCAGCCATAGCATCGTTCAATTTTCCGTTTTTCAGGGCTATCTGTGCATTTTGCAGGGTATCGGCATCTTTATCCTGGCTGGGCACGCGAGCCAATTCACCCACCACGCCGGGCATCGGGGATAAAGTCGGTTGAGGAGCAGACGCAGCCGGCTCTGGGACAGGTTGTACCGGTTCAGGAGCGGGTGCTTCAGGTTCAACAACAGCGGGTTCAGTTGCCTCCGCCTCCATCGTTTCTGCCGGCAGCCATTCTTCCGGGGTCGTCGGCGGAAGGATCGCCGGTATGGTGGCGTTCTCGTCTGCGCCTGGGATTGCCATCTCTGATCCTTCGATGCCGCCAGGCACTTCGGCCGGTGCAATCAGCCACTCGGGTAATTCCTCTTCCTTCGAGGGTTCAGCCACCCAGGTAGGCCGGTCAATACCTCTCAACCAATCGGGTAACTCTTCACCCGACGAAGGTTCTGGCTGACTTTGAGAAACAGGGATTTTTTCTCCTGTTTTCCGCACAGCGCCTACTCGGTGCGCAGCACCTGCCCGGTCAGAAGCTTCCAGGTTCTTCAGCCATGAAGCGACATCCTCTTCTGGTAATACTGGGATAGTTTCTGCCGGTAGGCCTTCGGCAATCTCCTGGCTATCCGCCGGTAGGCCTTGCGCAGCACCTACTCGGTCGGCAATAGTTTCTTGCACCGGCGGCTGGATTTCGACCGGGGTCGCTGCAACTGGTTCGACAACATCTGAAAGAATCGGAGCGCCCTGTTCCAAATCCGGCGCAGTTACAGGTAGCTCTTCCGGCCTGGCGTCCTGGTCAGCCCTCAAGCCATCCAGCCAGGTCAGCGTTTCAGCCTCGATAAAGGCGGCTGCGGGTGGTTCCGCAGCGAATTCTGAAGAAGCAAGCTCCTGGAAAGCCGGTTGCGCTACTTCCTTCGCCTCCGGCTCGGAGGGCAGGCTGGCCAGCCCGGTCTCGGCAGGTTCAACCGGTTTAGCCCCCATCTCCTTACGCACCCATTCAGGTGGGGTCTCAGAACGATCT
This sequence comes from Chloroflexota bacterium, assembly GCA_043823965.1. Taxonomy (GTDB): domain Bacteria; phylum Chloroflexota; class Anaerolineae; order Anaerolineales; family Villigracilaceae; genus CG2-30-58-95. Next base: position 1,659 of record JBDRTP010000068.1, on the reverse strand, counting down.
TCGGGCCTGGTCAGTAATTCTTCGGGTCTTGCACCCTGTTTTGCAGCCAGATTTTCCAGCCAGGCCAGGGCGGCATCCTGATCTTCAAGGGATGGAGGCTCAAAAACAGCAGTTACGGGTTCAGGCGGCTCTTGCTCAACTACAATCGGAGCAGTAGGTTCCACCGCCGGGGGTGGCGTCTCTTCCGGTGCTGTAAGACCTTTCATCCAATCCGGAGTGGATTCCAGTATCTCTTCGTAAGCAGCACCTGCTTTGACGCCTTCGAAGGGAGATGTCGGTTTTGAAAGCCGCTCCGGGACCTTCTCCGGTTCTTCGGGCATTTTCTCGAAAGGTGTTATCAGCAGAGCCTTCGTTTCCGCCGTTGGTTGGGGTGATGCAGGTTCGAGAACGTTCATCTGATCGGCTGCTTCGGATGGCGCCATGGCTGTCAGCCAGTCGGGAATTTCCGCCCGGGCGATCGGCCCGGCGCCTTGTGATTCCCCTGCGCTATCCAGCGGAACTTCCTGCGCCTCGCCTGTGGCCTCCTGCCAACCCGCAGAGCGAAGCCAATCCGGAATGTCGCCCTCACTCTTGGCTGCTGCAGGTTCCGCAAACGCCGGCGGCTCAAACGAGACCGAGGCTTGCGGTCTCTCCGCTCTGGCTTCTGGTAGCGTGGCTGGCGTCAAGCGAATGCCCAGCGAGGAGGTCCAACCCGGTTGAATCGCTTCTGCTTGATCAACCGGCTGGTATTCCAGGCGTTGCAGGCTAACCGCCGAATCGTCAACTTGATCGGATTGAAAAACCGAGTCTTTCACGAAGGCTGTATACGGGTCCAATTGCTCCACGCGCTGACGGTAAACCTTGGCATCCTCCGCGCGGCCCGTGCCCGGCAGGATATCCACTAGAACACGTAATGCATCCAGGCAATAGGGGTACTTCTTCAACAGAGCCATGGACATCTCGGTGGCTTCCACCTTCTGCCCGGCCCGGTAATAAGCTCGCGCCAACATAACTTGCAAGTCGGGGCGATTTGCATCCTCAGCCATCACTGAACGGATTTCTGCTATGGCTTGATTATAGAGTTCGCCCTGGGTGTACATATTCGCCAACGCATCGCGCGTCAGGCGGACTTTACGCGGCTCGATACCGTCCCGTCGCCCATACAGGCGTTTCAATTCGCTCTGGATGGCTGGATTCGAAGGCTGGATTTCAAAGGCGCGCTCCATGTGCCAGATGGCTTCATCAACTTTGGCTTCGTCGTCACGGATGATGCTCATGCCAACATGGGCGACGAAATCATCCGGCACGGCCATCAGGATGCGTTGAAAGATATCCGCCGCGTCACCGTAACGGCGAACCTCCAGGAGGGCTTTCCCCAGCAGACGATACGTTTCGATGTACATGGGAAAAGTCTTCAGGCTGTGTTGGCAATGGCTAAGCGCCTCATCAACACGTCCATTTTCAATGAGGCCTTCGATTTCGCGGTTGTATTCCCTTAAGGCAACATTAGTCATGGCGCGCTCCTTATAGTATTACTCTTGAAAAACTATGCACAGCACCTACTCGGTCGTAACCGCGAAGATTCTGAATGCACTGTCATTGCGAGCGGTTTTTCCTGACACCGACCGTCAGGACGGTGTGCGAAGCAATCTCATGGCCTGCGAGGAGATTGCTTCGTCG
>JBDRTP010000067.1:0-4192 GCA_043823965.1 Chloroflexota bacterium | reverse complement strand
GATGACGCCCTTCGGCAGCCGCGGCGCGGACAAGGCTCATTCTCACTGCGCCGGGTTTGGGCGTCGGCTCTCAGACTGTTCTCGATACCCGGCCGCTTGCAATTTGGCGATCTGGAGTTCGGCCAGCCGGATCAGAAGTTCGATGGATTCATCCAATTTTTGTTGCCAGTTCTTGTTTCGCTCCTGTAAAAGCGGCTTCTTCCAGTTCAATTCGTTCCTGAATGACGCGCGTCAACCATTCCTCGACGCTTGGTTTGCGATGAAGTTTTGCCAGGAAAGCCGCACGCGCCGCCAGATCCGGCGGGATGGAAAGCGACGCGGCTCTCGTTCTTCGTACCAGGATTGGTTTTTCCCAGGCTGAGTTGTCATCAGCCTGTGCAATAATGGTCTGGTCTATTTCATGTTCGGTCAATTTCTTCTTTACGGTCATTGCGGCCATCCCGTGATGATACGGAGGATATATCCAGGTTTGAGTTGAAAGATGATCTTCAACCTGCGCCCGCCGATGGTTTTTCCAAGTAATTGATAGCGGTCATGATACGATTTGTTGCGCCGGATCTCGAAATCGGAGAAAAAACATTCTACGGCTTCTTCAAAAGTAACGTGATGCACAGCCAGTTCGTCGCGGTCAAAATCGTACTCGAAATCGGCAGGCGTAAAGCGATTCCAATTTGGCACGGGCGAAACTCCTGCGGCGAATTATAACCCAATTACGTGCCGACCGGCGCGAAGACGGGCGTTTGAAGGTTGCCATGCGGGGTGGTAAAGACGCCGCCGCGAGGGCGTGCTGCGCAATCACTACATCTTGCCAGATGGGGGGAACCCGGGATTCTGTCTACTTCAGCATCTTGGATTGCGAGTGGGCGGGGTTGAAGAAGCGGCTGGAGGAACAGCTGGCGAAATAAAGAACTCCTGCAGTTGGGAATCCGCGGAAGTAAGTGAGGCTAATGGTTTGGCTCACCTGCGGGCTGGGATTTGACGAGACTCGCCTCGAGATTTGCGATATCGCCATTTTGACGGTGCGTACCCTCGGGCAAGGGCGAAGCCCTGCCCGTCAGGTGGAAGCAGCAGTTAGCCGTCTCTACCCTTCGCAAGACTACATGCCCGAAAATCAACCCATACTCAGCAAACTCCCAATAAAACTGCGTCTTCCTTCAACCTGTTTGAGACAGGAACTGTTTCCTAGACCTATGGTAACCATATTGGGCAACCCAAATCTTGGTAACTAATCCTAACACTTGATTCGGGAGAGTCTAAGTGTGACAAATCGACGAGCTCCAAATATTCCCGGCCAGTATCCTCTTTACGGATATAGACGAATTTGCCATCAGGTGCCCAGCCACATAATGTTTTAATATTACCTTCAGGCACACTTAATGAGACACTTTCGCCATCGTCAGCTTTCACGATTGCACCTTCGATCTTGGAGCTTCTGCACCCATGCCCAATAAATTCAGGGCATGGATAGTAATTTACAAGTATATATTGGTTATCAGGAGACCATGATGGCGCAAGAGGGTTATAGCTTTCTCTGTCTAACCTGAAAATCATATTAGCATTTGAAAAGTCAGCATTCGCTACATACAGTGAGGACTTTCCCTTCGTAAACAAAAAATACGCAACTTTTTGTCCATTTGGAGAGAACACCAAGCTCTCTAGGTTATTGTAACCATCACCAATGCGATGGATGATTAAGCTGTCAATATTTATCGCCCGCAGAACCCCATAATCAGACCAATATATTTCTGAGCCATCAAATGACCAGTACGGATCCCAACTATATGGAGTGGCGTCAACTAACTTCCTCAATTCGCTTCCGTCGCTGTTGATTACATAGATCATTCGATTGTTGCCAAAAGCAACTTGACTAAGGAGCTTGGTGCTATCTGGGGACCAAACCCACTCAGTATAATTAGTCCAATCCACTTTTATTGGTACTAGAGTAATCAAGTCGAGTGATGCAATATAAGCCTCGTAAAATCGACCATTTGGTTCATCAGTAAAAGCATAGATTAAGATCATACTCCCATCAGGAGATGGATAACTAACGCCGAATCTAAGTTGCTTACCAAGGATCTCTCCCAGTCGTTCATTAGAAAAAGAAATTAATGTTTTAACGGAAGAGCTAACAAGCTGCAACAGTTGAAGCACTTCAGAACGACTTGGTCCCTTTGATCCATCCGAATAAGTGACAATACCCCCAAAAGTTAGATGAGTGGCGAGTATCTTTCCGCTCCCTCCACCAATTGGGGTTGGTGTCGGAGTTGGTGTAAGCGTAATTGTGGGAGTAGGCGTAATCGTAGATGTGGAAGTAGAAGTTGGCGTTAACGTAGATGTGGAAGTAGAAGTTGGCGCTATCGTAGTGGTTGGTGTAGAAGTGAATTCAGGGCCGAATAACTGTCCTGGACCACAAGCTGCCGTTGAGGTGATAATAATGCGTATTCCGGTGAAATCGTCCACTGAATCCGGTCATGCCGTCCAGTGGCGGAGGGAAGCAACGCTGGTAAGGGAATTATAAATCAAGTGGACGACATGGGGATGGGGGAACGCACCTTTCGTTGAGAATCTCCGGTCAAATTGAGCCGATATGCGTTGTGAATGACGCGGTCAAGGATGGCATCTGCATGGGTGGGGTCGGGGAAGCGAGAAAACCAATCTCCCACGGGAACCTGGGAAGCAACCAAGGTGGAGACACGCCCAAAGCGGTCGTCGAGGATTTCGAGCAGGTCGCGAGTTTCGGAAGCAGAGATGGGATCGCGCATCCAGTCATCGAGGATCAGCAGATCGATCTTGGCCAGGCTGGCCAGCAGAAGGGGGAAAGAGCCATCCAGATGAGATTGGGCGAGCTGGAATAATAGGCGGGAAGTACGGAAGTAACGCACAGAATGGTTCGTGCGGCAAGCGGCGAACCCCAGCACACAAGAGAGGAATGATTTCCCGGAGCCGGTGGGCCCGAGCACCAGGATGTTGAGATGCTGGTCGATCCAGTTGCCTTGCGCCAGTTCGAGGACAAAGCGGCGCTCCAGACCGCGGGAGGCAGACAGATCCAGGTCTTCCAGGGTGGCAGATTGCGGGAAAGCAGCCAGCTTGATCAGCCTCTGGATACGCCGGTCATGACGGCGGGTGATTTCCATGTCCACCAGAAGCGCCAGGCGTTCTTCGAAGGAGAGTTCAATGTATTTGGGGTTGTTGATCTGCTCCTGCAGGCCATCATGAAAGGCGGGCAGGCGGAGTTGGATGAGTTTGTCGAGCAGGGGTTGGGTAAGCATAAGCACCTCACTGGTAGTAGGAGTCGCCACGGATGTTCTCGTGGGTGGAAAGCGATGGGTTCTCGGATTTGGCAACCGGGGGCAGGAGTTCCAGGACAGCCTTCACGCCCTGATAATTCAGTGTTTTGTCTGCGCGTGCCATCTGACAGGCGGTCTCCATCTGGGAGTGGGCATACTGGTTGGATAGGCGCAGGATGCCCAGGCAGGAGCGGAAAGCCTGTTCGGGGTGTCGCCGGGATGCCAGGATGGCCTGGATCAGTTGGCTGGTGTGCGGTCCGATATCCTCCGCCCAGCACTGCAAGCGCTCGGGCGTCCATTCTCCGGCTTTTTGATGTTTGAGCGGCATGTGGGCAGTCTGGGTGGAATAACGGCCAAGCACTTGGCTGCGGGGATGGATGGCCACAGATTCGGGCTTGCTTTTGTGGAAGATCTCGATCATGCGCTCCGTGGCGCGGATGCGCACTTCCTGGTGGATCAACTCATACGGCACCGAGTAGAAATGCTTCTCGAACTCAACATGGTAGTCGATGTTCACCCGGGCGGTTTTCCAGGCGGCGTACTCAAAGGACGTTTGCGGCAATGGACGCAGGGCAGGCCGGTCCAGTTCTTCGAATAGCTGCTTCCGGGATTTGCCCAGGTGCTTCATTGGGCGGTTGTTCAGCTCTTCCAGCAATCGGGTGATCTCCCGGTTCAGTTCTGCCAGGCTGAAAAAGGTCCGGTTGCGCAAGCGGGCCAATATCCAGCGTTCCACCACCTGCACCCCCACTTCCACCTTGGCCTTGTCGCGCGGCTTTCGCACCCTGGCCGGGAGGACTGCCACCCCGTAGTGCTGGGCCATCTCCAGGTAGGTTGGGTTCAGGTCGGGCTCATAGCGGCAGGTACGTTTCACACCCTGCTTCAGATTGTCCGGGACAATGATCTGT
>JBDRTP010000066.1:0-5256 GCA_043823965.1 Chloroflexota bacterium | reverse complement strand
GACGAAAAATCGCGGGGAAGCATTCCGGTCATCTTTATCTCCTTTTTGCTACTGGCTCTACAAGTATCTTTCTGTCCTCGGCATAGCAACAGTGTCACTCGCCGGTCGGCACCCAGATATTCTTGACCTGCGTGGCCTCGTGCAGGAACTCGTGACCTTCGCCCTGGGCGCGGCTCATCCAGTCGCGCGGGATGCCGTAGCCGACCCATGTCCGTTTCATGTTGGCCGCTGATTCGTACTCGACCTGGTAACTGCCCTTGGCGGAACCGAAATACCACACCGCATCCACATCCTCGTGCTGGATCAGGGTCTTGGTCAGGTGGTCGCGGTCGCCGGTGAGGATGTCGATCACGCCGGGCGGAACGTCGGAGGTATCCAGCACCTGGTAGAAATCAGTGGCACTGAGCGGATGCTTTTCGCTGGGGATCATCACCACCGTATTGCCGCGCGCGATGGCCGGGGCCATCAGCGAGACGAAACCCAGCAGCGGGAATTCATCCGGGCAGGCGATGCCAATCACGCCGACCGGCTCGTTAATCGCAACGGTGATGCCGCGCAGGGTGGTCTCCTGTACCGAGCCGCCGTATTTATCTGCCCAGGCGGCGTAGGTGAAGAGCCGCTCGACGGCCGCCTCCACTTCGGCTTGCGCGGACTTGCGGCTGCGCCCGGTCATTTCCACAATTCGCCGGACGAATTCGGCGTTGCGGGCATCCAGATTTTCGGCGATGAAGTACAGAATCTGCGAACGGTTGTAGCCATGCCGCATCGCCCAGCCGGGCCTGGCCGTATGCGCCGCGTGCGCCGCCTCGACCGCATCGCGGATATCTTTGCGGTTGCCGTCCCCGACCTGGCCAACGATCTGGCCTTTCGGGTTCAACACGGCCATCGTGTAAGCTCCATCCGGGCGCACTTGTTTGCCGCCGATGTACATCTTGGGCGTGCGGTCCACGTGCGGCAGAGCTTTTCCATTGCCGCGCTCAACGGAGGGCAGGGCCGGGCGGGTGGGAATGTGCTCGCCCCACTTGGAGGTCGTGCCTTCAGCAGGCGGCTGGAAATCGGGGCGCGGGCGCTCCTGCCAGGCGGGGCGCACGTACTCAAACAGGCCCTCTTTGCCGCCCTCGCGACCGAATCCGCTTTCGCGGTAGCCGCCAAAACCGGCCGCCCCGTCGAAGAGATTGGTGCAGTTGATCCACACCGATCCCGCCTTGATCTTGCTGGCCACGTCCAGGGCGAGATTGACGTTATCGCTCCAGACGCTGGCAGCCAGGCCGTAGCGGGTATTGTTCGACAGGGCAATCGCCTCGGCGGGCGTGCGGAAGGTCAGCGAGACCAGCACCGGGCCGAAGATCTCCTCCTGAACGGTAGCAGCCGCTGGTTCCAGCCCCGTGATGAGCGTGGGCTTGTAGAACAGGCCCTTATCCGGCAGTTTGATGTTTGGCTGGAACAGGTCGCCGCCCTCGCTCACGCCCGTCTTCACCCAGTAATCCACCGTATCCCATTGAGTCTGATCCACGATGGCGCCCATGTCAATGCACTTGTCGAGCGGGTCGCCCACGCGCATGTGCTCCATGCGAACCTTGAGCTTACGGATGAATTTATCGGCGACGTTTTCCTGGACGATCAGGCGCGACCCGGCGCAGCAGACCTGCCCCTGGTTGAACCAGATGGCGTCCACCACGCCCTCGATCGCGCCGTCCAGATCGGCATCCTCGAAGACGATGATGGGCGACTTGCCGCCCAGTTCGAGGGATAGCTTCTTGCCGGAACCGGCCGTCTGGTGGCGCAGGATGCGGCCGACGTCGGTCGAGCCGGTGAAGGCGATCTTGTCCACGTCTGGGTGGGTCACGATCATCTCGCCCGCCTTGCTGTTGCCGGTGATGATGTTGACCACGCCCGGCGGCAGCCCGGCTTCGGCGACGATCTCGGCGAAGAGTAGCGCGCTCAAGCGGGTGTAGGAGGCTGGCTTGAGCACCACGGTGTTGCCCATGGCGATGGCCGGGGCGATCTTCCAGGCCAGCATCAGCAGGGGGAAGTTCCAGGGGATGATCTGCCCCACCACACCGACAGGCTGGTAATCGCTTAGTTCGGTTTCCATCAGTTGCGCCCAACCGGCGTAGTAGTAAAAATGGCGCGCAAGCAAAGGCACATCAATATCACGCGACTCGCGGATGGGCTTGCCGTTGTCTATCGACTCCAGCACCGCCAGCAAGCGATGATGTTTCTGAATGTTGCGCGCGATCGCGTACATGTAACGCGCACGCACTACGCCAGGAGTCTTGCTCCACGATTCGAATGCTGTCCGCGCCGCCGCGACCGCCGCGTCCACTTCCTTTTGACCAGCCTGCACCGTCTCAGCCAGCAACTCGCCATCCGCAGGGTTGTACGAAGGATAATACTTCGCACCCTTCGGCGTCACCCAGCGGTTGTTGATGAACAGTCCAAACTTGCGCCCATGCTCCTCCAGCCAGGCATTGACGGCGGAGGACGATTCGGGGGCGGGGCCATATTCCATTGTTTGGAAGATTTCAAGTAAGGTGGTCATATCTTACTCCAATCATCTTTTCATCTTTTTTTCTAATGCTTCTAATGTCTCTGCCATAGATAAGTAATACTTACTCAATCCTTTTACTAAAACATCAGCATCAATATTTTTTACTACCATATCCATACTTCTAGTCAGTTCATCCAACTCTGATTCTGATGCAAAAAATGTCATCTGTGTAAATGCAGGATATAAAGCATTTCTTTCAAAGATAATATGCTGTTCCTTGAACTCAACATAAGCATTTCCGGCCGAAACAAAATCATTCAGCATTAATTGGTCTTCCGAGGGTATCTGCGTTACATTTTGTACAGATATAAACATACGATGTCCCTCCTCGTGGCCTTCCAATAACATGCGGATGAGGCCACCTGACAGTCCGCGTTTTTGTGCCCATTTGAAAAGTATTTCTTCCCGCTTGCAATGGTAGTTTTCAACAAAAACTCTCAGGAAATCTAGAGAGTCAAAAAAGAAGCGAGGAGGTACTGTCCGACCCTTTGCTCGCTTCTGCATAGCATGTTTCCAAGCAACTAACACGAGATCAATGACTCGATGTTCTTCTTTCAAAGTGTCTAGAGCATCCATGACTCACTCCAATAGCAATTTCTCTGCGATTTGTGATGTCATCCCATCGGCATGTGATGTTTCGCCGCGTAGTGACCGGTGATGTTGTCACACAGACCTGACAGGTTTTATGCGCGCCGTGACGGACGAGAATCCACGCGTGTAAAATGGCGCTTGATGATTGGATATTGACGGAAACCTGTCAGGTCTTAATCTGGTTGCTAAACGGGGGGATGTTCGCCTGCTTCAAATAGAATGCGGCGCAGGTTTACAAGCCCTGCTCGGTTGAGTTGAAGTTTTTCAACCGTTGCGCGGCCGATTGGCGTCAACCCTAAAATAAGAGCGTAATCGTCGCTCCATGCAAAATGGTCGTTCCAGTAGTGTTGGCGCGGGTGATATAGCGACACAATAGCCTGGCTAACGGGATCCATGGCTTCAGTATTTGTATATTTTCGATTGTTACACCCCTGACAGGCAAAGGCCAGATTATCCAAAGCGTTCGCGCCTCCTTTGGACAGTGGGACAATATGCTCAACCGAAAAAGAATCGGGGGAATATTGCTCCTGTGAATGGCAATACTCACAGCATCCTTTTGCGCGTCCCACCACGCGGGCGCGCTGAACCGATGATATGCGCGGTTCAGGCATAGGCGGGAGACAGCCCTAAAGTTGCCATCAATTCAGCGACGGTTGTCTTGCGGACACGCGCCAATTCGGCCACTACCTCCATGCGGCGGACATTGGCGTTTTCGATTTGGTCCGAGAGAGCAATTAATTCTGCCTGTTCTTCCGCGCTCACGGTTTCGGCATCACGTTTCGCCAATAATGCGCGATAACGTTCCCATTCAATTGCGGAAAGACTGGCATTGATCCGTTGCAAAAGTTCGGTTTCCACAGGGGACAAACGCTCAGGCGCGGCACGGGTTTGCAAATCCTGTTTCAACAACTGTACAACGTAGGAATCTGGCGTAAGCCCGATTTGCCGCGCGGCCTGCTTCAATTTACGTACCATATCAGGGGTCACATTCAGGGTTATGTTCATGGCAACCTGCCTTTCAAAACTCTATTGTGATTATACTCTCCATGTTCTATCGAAAGCCAGGAGACTTTCGACTCCTTGTTTTTCTTAGCGTTCTTCGCGCTCTTTGCGGTCAATGCTCTTATCCCATCGGCACGTGCTGTTTCGCCGCGTAGTAACCTGTGATGTAGTGATATGAGCGCCGTCCGAGGCGGCAGGCTACCGTCATATTATAATTCGCAACAGATCTGACCCTCAAGCATCGAGCGACGCCAAATGCTTGTGGTAGGCATCGGTCAAATTGCGCTCAATGTCGGCATGGATTGGGGTCTGGCGGTATGGATTTTTCTGCGCCTCTTTGAAGATATACGTTGCGCATGTCTCGCATAGGAAATAACCGATCAACACGCCACGCTCGCGATAGATGAATGCATTGATCGCCAGCGCATCCTGACCTTTGTACTTCACCACACCAATCGAACGCTGGACACAGGCTGGACATAGATCGCCGTCGTAGAACCAGAACGATTTAATGGCCGCGCCAAATTGCGCCTTCGCCTGCATGTATAACTTGTCCATGAGATTGTCGACAGCCGCTGTGTTTACGTCGAACGACTTGCCATGACGAATTGGCTTTGATTTCATGTGTGAGCCTCTTTTGAAAGAATCAGGGAATGGTTATAGAGCGCCTCAATAATTATGGCACAAGTAGATTGGTTCAATTCCACTTTTATTATTACTTGCAGGAAAAAGAAGCGACCGCAACTTTGGCGGCATTTCGGGCGCGCACATCGTCAGCGTTGGTCCCAATAATCTCCAATGGCGAAGCCGTCATCACGAGTAAGTAGCATATGGCGGATTGATGGCAGAGAAAAACGCCGCCCAATCTTATTGGTCGTACAATTTTCTTATCCCATCGGCATGTGATGTTTCGCCGCGTAGTGACCTGTGATGTGTTACACAGACCTGACAGGTTTTACGCGCGCCGTGACAGACGAGAATCCACGCGCGGAAAATGGGGCTTGATGATCAGACATTTGCGGAAACCTGTCAGGTCTTACTCTCCAGGCGCAACACTTCTAAAAACGGAATGGCCTTGACGATTTTTATCCCGCGATAGTCGCCTTGAAGTG
>JBDRTP010000065.1:0-2227 GCA_043823965.1 Chloroflexota bacterium | reverse complement strand
GACTTCAAGGGAATTATATTGTGCCAAACGCTGATTGCGATGAACACCGGCGCAGCGCTGAACGGCAGAGCGCTGGCACAGACCGCGGTTACATTGGATCAAAATACGATTGTGATCCCTCTGGTGATCCCTCTGGTGATTGTTAGCATTCAACACCCTTCGCAGAAGGGGTGGCCGGGTACGTTTGGGAGTAAACTTCCCGATGGTTAGGAACGGGAACGTCCTGCTCCGGGTGTGTGACGTTTGGGCCAGCCGATTGTGGGTATGAGAAGCCTCTGGCAAGCTCGCGTGATTGTTTGGCTGCCCGTTCGGATCCGCTAGCCTGGGAAACTCTTTGAGTTAGCCCGTGTCCGTGTGTGATGTCCTTGCCCATAAATCAACGTACCCGGCCCAATTCCATTCTCACGGAGGTGTTGATATGGCAGAAGGTCCCACACGGTTTTTTGGATTGGACATCCACAAAGAGTACTTCGTTGCGGTGGGGGTCAACGCGCAGCGCGAAGTCGTCTTTGGCCCGCAAAGGGTCTCGAACTATCAGCTGGACACTTGGGCTTCCCGGGTCCTCACGTCACAGGATTCGGTGGTACTGGAGATGACCACCAACACATACCTGTTCTATGATACCCTACTACCGCAGGTGCACTCGGTCATCGCCGTTCACCCGCCGAGCGTGACGCTGGTGACGAACGCCCAGGTGAAAACGGACAAGAAGGCAGCATTGGCGCTGGCGCAACTGCACGCTGCCGGGATGCTCACGGGAGTGTGGATCCCGCCACATAAGGTACGCGACCTGCGCACACTCATCGCCCGGCGGGAGAAGATGGTCCACCTCTCGACCATGGCCAAGAACCGGTTACACTCAATGTTGCACCGCAACCACCTGATCCTGCTCGAGAAACCCTTTTCTCCTGAACAGCGCAGCTGGTGGGAAAGCCTGCCGCTCTCTGCAACCGAACAGTTCCTGGTGCGCTCCGACCTGGACACGCTCGCGTTCGCCCAGAAGCAGGTCGGGCAAGCCGAAGAATGTCTGAAGAAGGAGAGCGCCCAGGATGAGCGCATTCCCCTGCTAGTCCAACTTCCGGGCGTGGCGATGCTCACCGCCATCACCATCCTGGCAGCCATCGGGGACATTACCCGCTTTCCCAATGCCAAAAAGTTGGTGGGTTATGCCGGGCTGGGCAGCCGTGTCCACGACAGCGGCATGACCCATACAACGGGGCGCATCAGTAAAGCGGGCAGGAAAGACTTGCGCCGCGCCCTAGTGAATGCTGCCAACCATGCTATAGAGCACCATCTCCACTGGAAGAAGGAGTTTGAGCGGCTGGAACCTCACTTGGGGCGTTCCAAAGCCGTCGTGGCGATCGGCCGCAAGCTCTTGGTGGCAGTCTGGCATGTGCTCAGCGAGAATGCCGCCGACCGCTTTGCAAACCCGGGTGACGTGGCCCGTTCGTTCTTTGCACATGCCTATCGGGTCGGCGTGAGAAATCTGCCAGAAGGGCAGTCTGCGTTGGCCTTCACGCGGGAACAACTGGACCGGTTGGGCATCGGCAAGGATTTGCAGGAGATCTCCTGGGGCTCGAAGCGCCACAAGCTTCCACTCTCAAAACTGCTGCTCGAAAAAGAGTGAGCGGTGTCCCAAGTAGGTCGGCGCTCCTGAGAACAGGATACATTCCTGACGCCCCGGGACAAAGACCTTAACCCGGTATTTGGAAACGGGCTCACCGCTCGAATCCATTATACAACTGATGTCAAGAGCACGTTTCGCTGAATGGCGAAGCGGTATGAAAACGTTTGTCCTTTTAAGGTTCAGTGATGCTCTTCAGTAGCCAGGAGGTATTATAATCACCCTACCCCCCCCCAAGAAAAGGCGAGCAGGCTGGTTTTCCATCATCTGACTCGTCTTTTCATTATTTTTAGTTGGGTTGGGTTGATACCCTTGACAAGATTGTTGAGTCCGTACTTCACTTTTTAGAAAAGCAGTAATTTCATGATAGTATGAATTTAGACTTTGTCAAGTATATTAACTAACTGACTTTCGTAACTTTTCAGGTAGTTGCCGGCTTATGATGTTCAGCGTTTGAGCGCATTCCAACCGGCATAGCGGGCGGTATCGCCGAGTTCGGCCTCGATGCGCAGCAATTGGTTGTATTTTGCGACGCGGTCGGAGCGGGCCGGCGCGCCAGTCTTGATCTGCCCCATGTTGAGCGCAACAGCCAGGTCGGCGATG